>JAISIT010000259.1 GCA_031261915.1 Candidatus Methanoflexus mossambicus | reverse complement strand
CTTAAGAAAAATATTCTCAAATTTTTCATGTCAAAAGTCTTTTTTTATGAAATCTTATTTAAATGAATAAATGATTTTTATAAAAATTAAATGAAAAATCCTTAAGTTGACAGCATTGTTCTACAAAGCCATTTATTTATATTATATTTTATATCTAAAATTTATGGTCTAAAATATTTTTAATTAATATATTAATCTAATTAATTTTAATCACTAATAAAATTTTTGACAGTACCTACTATTTTTATATATATATATATATATATATATATATGCATACATAAATATTTAATAAAATTAATGAAAAAAATTAATAAAATTAAAAAATGGGAGATATTATGAAGGTAGTTATTTTGGCTGGTGGATTAGGGACTAGATTAGGAGAATTAACTGACATTAAACCAAAACCCATGGTTGATATTGGCGGAATGCCTATTATATGGCATATTATGAAGATTTATTCATCTTATGGATTTAATGATTTTGTTATTTGTTTAGGGTATAAAGGTTATATGATTAAAGAGTTTTTTACTAATTATTATCTTTATAACTCTGATGTTACTATTGATTTTGCAAATAACAATATAGATTTTCATAAATCTGAAGTTGAACCATGGAATGTTAGTTTAGTAAATACTGGAGCAAATTCGTTAACTGCTCAAAGAATTAAAAAAATAGAAAAATATACTGATGATGATACTTTTATGTTAACTTATGGAGATGGATTAAGTAATGTTAATTTAAATGATTTACTTGATTTCCATAGAAAGAAAGGAAAATATGCAACCTTAACTGCCGTTCAACCTGAAGGCAAGTTTGGAGCTTTAAACATAGATAACAAAGAGTTTATAACTGAATTTAATGAAAAACCTAAAGGAGATAACAATTGGATTAATGGAGGGTTTTTTGTTCTTGAAAATGATGTATTTGATTATATTGGTGATGAAGATGTTCCCTGGGAAAGAGAACCTTTAGAATCATTGGCAAAAGATAAACAGTTATCTGCTTTTAAACATCCTGGATTTTGGAAACCAATGGACATGCTAAAAGATAAAAAAGAATTAGAAAAAATGTGGGATTCTGGTAATGCTAAATGGAAAACTTGGAATGATTAATCTAAAGTAAATTTTCGGTATGTATCTTTGTGAAAATGTAAATGAGAATAAATTATTTAACATATGAATAAAATAGTTAGTAATAAAATATTAAACCTATGTGAGAATCTAATATGGAAAAAAATATTCTTTTAACTGGTGGAACGGGATTTATTGGTAGTCAGTTGGCTGAAGATTTGTTAAATGAGAATAAAAAGATTATTTTATTTAAAAGGTCTTTTTCTGATACTTGGCGTGTTGATAATTTTTCATCTGAGTTTATTGATTCTGATAATCTTGTTTTTTTTGATATTGATAAAGAAAATATTTCTGAGGTTTTTGAAACATTTAATATCGACGGTATTTTACATTTAGCTACTTATTATTCTAAATTTCATAATTCTAATGAAATTAATGACATGTTATATTCTAATATAACTTTTCCAACTATTTTACTTGAAAATACAGTTAAAAACAATGTTAAATATTTTATTAATACTGGGACTTGTTTTGAGTATTCATTTGATAAGTTACCAGTTAGTGAAAAAAATAAAATTCAAGCCGTTAATCTTTATGCATCCACTAAAATAGCTTTTGAAGATGTTTTAAAGTTTTATACTCGCGAATATAATCTTAAGTCAAGCACTTTAAAGTTATTTACTCCTTATGGTCCAAAGGATGATGAAAATAAGATAACTCCGTATTTAATTATTAATTACCTTAAAAAAAATAAAATAGATATTCAAAGTGCTTCTAAAAGACTGGATTTTACTTTTGTCCTGGATATTATTGATGCATATAAAAAAACAATAGCTAATGTTAAAAATTTTAATGAAAGTGAAGATATTAATGTTGCTTCTGGTGTTTCACATACAATTGAAGAGGTTTATTCAATTATTGATTCTATTTTAAACTTTGATGAAAAATCTGAAGTAGAATTTGGTGAATCTGATTCTTCAGAAATTAGAAGTGATAGTACTAAAGCAAAAGAATTAATTAATTGGGAACCAAATTATAATTTAAAAGAAGGGTTAAGTTTAACAATTGATTTTTACAAAAATAAATATAACTTATATTAATTTTTGACACAACCAAAAATTAATTATTATTAGTATAATTATCATTATAATTATTATTTTATTATTATACTCATTAAGATGTTTATTTAATACTTTAAAACTAAATTAAAGAAATGGAAGTTGTTATGGGGAGATTATATTGAATTTAACTAATAAATTATATATATATATAACTGCAATTGTTCAAAAAAATGTTGTGATTGAAATTTCTGTATCGAAGCGTGCTTTTTTTTTAAAACAAAATATTAATAACTTATATTTTAAAATTATTCTAACTTTTCCATTTATGATTTATACATTTTTTAGATATTGGTTATTCAAAACTTCAAAGGATATTTTGATGTCCAGTTTTGAGCTTGTTGTTAGTAAAAAATGTAATTTGAGTTGTGAAGGTTGTGCAACTTTAATGGATCTTTATGAAAATCCTCAAAATATGGATATTCATCAGATCACTGAAGATTTGTTTAATTTTTTAGATTTAATTTATTATGTGGAAGAAGTAAGATTATTGGGTGGTGAACCTTTTTTAAATAGATCTTTGAGTTATTTGCTTGAAAATATTTTTTCTAATAAAAATGTTTTAAATAAAATTGGTCATATTCGATTTACAACTAATGGAACTGTAATTCCAGATGAAAAAACTATTTCCTCTTTGAAAAAGTATAAACATAAAATTATTATTTCTGTAACCAATTATGGAGAAATTAGTAAAAAAATAATTAAAACTTTGGAAGATAATGATATAAATTTTGTTTTTTCTGTAGAGGATGAGTGGTATGATCGGGGAGATTTAAAAAAGAAAAATAGAAATATCCATGAATTGAATAAATTATTTGATATTTGTAGTGCTAAATCATGCAATACTTTGCTTGATGGAAAATTTTATTTGTGTCCAATACAAGCTCATGGTATAAATATTTCCAAAATTCATAACGATGGTAATTTTTTAGACTTAAGATCAAATGATTCAAAGGAGTTTAAAATCAATAAATTAAAAAAATTAAAGTTATTAACATATATAGATGCTTGTGATTATTGTGATTGGCCATTACGAAAAGTTTTAACCACTAAAAAAGAGTTATTGTGACTATTAAAATTGGGGTTTGTGAAAAATCTACATGATGAATTATTAGATCTTTGAAATATCTATGTGCATGAGCGTTTTTTAATTAGGAGTTTATAAATGTTGTTAAGATATAAAAGAAAAGAATTATTTCTTTCAAATGATTTAAATCAAACACAGTTAAATAATTCTAACTTAA
The DNA here is from genome assembly GCA_031261915.1 of Candidatus Methanoflexus mossambicus. GTDB lineage: Archaea > Methanobacteriota > Methanobacteria > Methanobacteriales > Methanobacteriaceae > Methanoflexus > Methanoflexus mossambicus. Next base: position 2,743 of record JAISIT010000259.1, on the reverse strand, counting down.
ATTTAGATGAAATAGATAAAGAAAAATCTGTTTTAGAAAGTTATCCTCGTAGAATCGTTTTAGAACTTACTAATGATTGTAATTTAAATTGTGTTATGTGTGGACGTTTTAGTTCTGAATTTAAAAAGACATATTTTGATATAAATTGGTTATATAATTTAGAATCAATTTTGCCGTATGTTGAAGAGGTAACTTTAATGGGCTGGGGCGAACCAACAGTTCATCCTAAATTCATTGACATGCTTAAATATTTAAATGAATTTAATGTTAGAAAATACTTTTGCACAAATGGAATGTTGTTAGATAAGTTAAAAGACTCTATTTTCAAATATAAAGCAGATATAATTGCTGTTAGTTTAGATAGTGCGAAAAAATCTAAAAATAATAATATTCGTAGAGGTTCTGATTTTGATAAGATAACAAATGGGATAAGAAATTTAAAAATTGAACAGAAAAAAAGAAATCTTGATTTTCCTTATATTAATTTTGTTACAACGATAATGAAAGATAATTTGTATGAATTACCAGATATTATATGTTTAGCTGATGATCTACAAATTGAAGAGGTTAAAGTAGTTTATTTGACTGCATTTTCAGATTCACTAAAAGATAAAACTTTATACAATTGTTTTGATGAGGTTAAAAATGTTTTTAAGGAGTCATTAAAATTGTCTGAAAAATTAGGCATTGATCTTAAATTACCTTATATTCAAAATGAAGATATTGCTGGAGATAAAGCTCACAAAAACTGTTATGTTGGATGGAGAGATTTATTTATTGGTTCTGATGGTTATACTCGTCCATGCATGTCCACATCACAGAAATTTTTCCATATTTCAGAATATAATACATTTAATGAATTGTGGAATAATAAAGAGTATCAAAAATTTAGAAAAACAGTTAATAATTTTAATTGTGTAAATTCTACAATGGGATCCAATAATTCCACTAATGATTGTGAAAATAAAGACATGATGCCTTTAAATTGTGTAAATTGTTATCAAAGTAGCCATTGCAATTGGAATAAAAGAACGTCATTTATACAAATGGATGAAAATTTCGCACCAAAATGGGAAAAAATTTAATCATGTATTAACAATAATACGTCATGTGATAAAATGAGTAAAAATTCTTAAAACAAGCATCTAAATTTACTTGAAAGAGAACTGCGAATGATCTTTTTAATATTTTTAATAATAGAATTAATGAATGAATAAATAAACATAAAAATAAATAATTAGTAATCGATATATTGTTTTCAATGCAAAAATAAATATATTAAATGATAATATTTTTAAATTTTTAAATGTGAGAAAATTGAATAGGACATATAATTAAATTTAAAAAACTAAATAAAAAAATAATGAAGACTATCATATATATTTTGAAATATGAGGAGTTAATTAATGGATACTAAAATTAGTGTTATTATTCCAGTTTATAATCGTGAAGATTACTTGAAAGATTGTGTAGATTCTGTAATTAATCAGACTTTTGGTTTTGAAAATATTGAGTTAATATTAGTGGATAATAAATCTACGGATAATACTAGTGAGGTAATTAAGAGTTATGCTGAAAAATATGAAAATATTGTTCCTATTTTTAGAGAGTTTAATAGTGGAAGTCCCAATACTCCAAGAAATCAGGGGCTTAAAATTGCTAAAAGTAAATATGTAATGTTTTTAGATTCTGATGATGAATATGCGCCTGACATGTGTGAAAATTTCTATTATTTTATAGAAAATAATGATTTAGATTTTGTTCGTTGCGATTATGGGAGAATCAAAAAAAATAAGATAAAATCATATATTCCTCCAATTTCATCGGTAACTCCAGAAGATTTGGATTTAGTCATTTTTGATGCTTCTGAAAAAACTTTGAATAATACGCCATGGGATTTATGGTCTAAAATTTACAAAAGGAGTTTTTTATTAAAACATGATATAACATTCCCCTCAGATAATATTTCTGTTGAAGATGTATACTTTGCTGCAAAAATTTATCGTTATGTGCAAAAATGGGGATATATCAATTATTTTGGTTACTACTGGTCTGAAAATTGGAGTTCTTTGTCATATACTAGTGCAAGTTATTTTTCACATTCATTTATGGGAACTATTGAATCATATAACATATTAAAAAATGAATCAAATGATTTTCAACAATTTGCTTTGCAAACACTTCCATCTTTGGCTCTTGGATTTATGAGTGCTAATATGGATCTTAGTGAAAAAAATAAATTATTAACTGAAAATTATTGGTTATTTAAAAAGTTTAATGCATATTATCGTTTGAATGGATTTAAAAAAATACACATGATGATTTTTTCTTCAAATATTAATGTTGCTAAATTAATGATAAGCTTTTTTAGTATTTTTAGATTAAGAAAAATAATAAACAATAAAACAATACGCCGATTACTTTATAATATATTAAAATTAAAATTACAATAAAATATAAATTTTTATTATAGTACAAAACTTAATTTTTGGAACTAAATTTTTTGCTTATTTTATATATAAATTGAAAATTTTTGTACCAAAAATTGGTGTTTGAATATAATATAAATAATATAAATCATTGCATGATATTTGCAATAATCATGTTTTTATTCGACTGTCACGCATTTAGCTAAATTTTTAGGTTTATCAGGATCTAAACCTCTCTCAACACTTACATAATAAGATAATAGCTGTAATGGAACCACATAAACCAAAGGAGCTAAAATTTCAGAAACTTCTTT
>JAISIT010000028.1 GCA_031261915.1 Candidatus Methanoflexus mossambicus | reverse complement strand
AAGTTGATATTTAGAAAAGTATTTTTTTCTATTAGAACATTAAAGGTTGGATACTATAAAAATATATACTATAATAACCATATTATAATAATAATTATTATTAATTTTTGGGGGAATGCTATTCATGACTCTTGTTAAAAATGATATAAAGCCATATTTACTAAAAAATATTAGTAAAATAGCTAAAAAAGAAGGTATTAGTGAAGAGAAACTAATCAATGAAGCTATTGAAAAAGGTCTTAATATAATTGAAAAATATGACTGTGAAGCATTTGGAAAAGAAATAGATGAAGCAAGAGCTGATTCTGGAGAGAAAGTCGATATTGATGATTTAGCCGAAGAGTTTGGAGTAGATTTAAATTGACTTATGAAACAGTATTTACTAAGAAAGCCATTAAGTTTTTAAGAATCAAGCTCAAGAAAGATAAAAAAACAGGTGAAAGATTACTTAAATCTATCAAAGAACTTCAAAAAGATCCTTACATGAATAAAAAAATGGAAGGGATATTTAAGGGAACAAGAAGACAAAAAATAGGAGATTATCGTATTCTTTATGAGATTTTATAAAATAATATAATAAAAATTTTAAACATCGAGAAAAGAGAAACAGTTTATAAGAAAAAATAATAAGTAATACTGATAGAATTGGTTTAAACATTATCTCCTATTTTTTTAATTTATTATTTACACTCAATTTAATTTTTTATCTATTTTTGATATTATTCGTCTAATAATATAAGTGCAAAACTTAATTTTTTTACTTATTTTTATGAATAGCTTTTGTGAGTAATAGCTAAGTTTTCTATGTTTTTATTTGAATTGACGACGAACGAAGTGAGGATGTCAATATTTGGGAGGGTTAGACCTGAGCAAATTCTGGAAACGAAGACGAAGTCGGAGTTTCCAAATTCCCTGTTTAAATATGGATTTTTGTAATTAATAGCTAAATCTTTGACTAAACCTTCCAAAAATAATAGCAACAATAGGTTCAAAATTTTAGAACATAGATGTAAGTAGGATCCGATTTTAAACCCTTTTTATTGCTACTACTGTTGGAGGTTGATAATATACGGGATATACTTTTATATATTCTCGGTTATTTTCTTCTATTGCTCGCTTCAATTTTGAAGTGGGCAAACAAGTAAAAATCTAAACACGTTGGCTATCTAATAAGCCAAGTTATACTTTGTAATTACTAATATAAATACTTTTCCACAAATTGCTGTATATTATGAATAGCTTTTGTGAGTAATAGCTATTTTTTTCTTGTTTTTTTTAATTGGCGACGAGTCAAAGGTGAAGTTTCCAAATTCCGTGTTAAAATATGAACTTTTGGAAAAAAGTTTGATATAATACTTGATTATTCTATAAATAATAATCATTTTATAAAAATTTTCTTGCTTCTTCAATAAACATTTCTGCTTCTTTAATAGTGTTTAAAACTAATTCTTCATTATAATTAAAAACATCATCGTAATCAGATTTTTCCCTAAGTTCTTCTAGATCTGTGAAAATTTTAGCAATTTTCCTATTAAATGTGTCATTTAAAACAAATTCTTCACCAAATTTACTAATTGTTCCTGTATGTGTTTTAGGAGAAAAACCTTTTTTAAATAATAAAGCCTTGACAGCATAAAAAACTGCATAATATGCTCTATTAACACCGATTTTAAATCTTTCATTTTCAAGACCAAATTTAGCATCATCAAGAGATTCTAAAGCTAAATTAAATTTTATATTAAGCTCATAGCCCATAAAAATCCTCATATGTCTATTAATAATACTAAAAAATTCATTAAGGGATTTATTTAATTATAATTCCATCTTTTTCTACATTTGAAAAAAAAGAAAAATGTTTATATTTATTGTAGTGTTTAATTGAAAATATTTTAGCAGAAAGATATTCACCTGTTTCAAGAAGAGTATCAAAAGTTTTAGTATACACATCATCTTTAATTTTTAATTCATCTTTATCATTTGTAGTTAAAATTAAAACATCAATGTCTGAATCTTTCTTATCTTCCCCACGAGCAACAGAACCATATAAAATAACTTTTTCGATTTCTTTTTGTTTTAAAGAATTAGCAAAATTAATAGCTAACTGTTTCCTGTTCATTAATAACACCTTAATAAAATAATAGCTTACTTTATTTAATATTTATATTTCTTTTAATATTTAAAAATTATTAATTTATTAAAATAGAATTTTATCCTTATACTCTTAACTGGTATTGAAGATATGGAATAGAATAATTAAAGATCAAAGATTAATTAAAAATATAAAAAAAGTGTTAATTTCATTATTTACATAATATTATTCTGCAATTGTTCCTGAAATTAGTATTTAATAGCTAAATCCTTGACTAAACCTTCCAAAAATATACTAACCTGGGTTCAAAATTTTAGGGCATAGATGTAAGTGGAATCCAGTTTTAAACTCTTTCTACTGAAGGAAGGTGAAAGTAATGTGGGATTTAATATTTCAGATTATTATTACTATTATTAGCCACTATTATTAGGCTAACCTTCAAACAATACTTAAACACATTGGATATCCAATAAGCCAAGTTATACTTTGTAATTACTAATATAAATACTTTTCCACAAATTGCTGTATATTATGAATAAGTTTTGCGAGTAATAACTAAGTTTTTCATGTTTTTTTCTGATTTGACGACGAACGGAGTGAGGATGTCAAATCCGTGTTATTGTATAGCTATTTTCAAACTCCTTTGAGTTTTTACTTATTTTTTTAATAGCTATGTTTTTTTTATTTGAATTGATGAGGAGGGCGAAGCCCGACGATGTCAATTCTGGGTCAAATCCTTTGAGTTTTTACTTTTTTTCCATAAAATTATCGTATATTGTAAATATATTGTATACAAAATTAAAGGTTTTTAATAGCTATGGGATTTTGTTTTGGATTGACGACGAGCTGAAGTTTCCAAATTCTGTGTTAATTAAGCTTTGTGAGTAATAGCTAAGTTTGTCTTGTTTTTTTTGAATTAACGAGGAGGTCGAAGACCGACGATGTCAAATTCATGTTATTAAAGTTTTTATTTGAATTGACGACGAGCTGAAGGCGAGGATGTCAATTCCACGTTGATTAATCGGATTTTCCAAATTCTGTGTCATTATATCAATTTTTATTCCTCCTCGTAATTTTGTTGTTTGCACGTTATTTTGTTTTTAGTGTGTTAAATTGTCTTTGTTTAGACCAAAAAGTTTATCAATAGCTATTTACATAATATTCTATGCAATTGTTCCTGAAATTAGTATTTAATAGCTATTAAGCTGATTTTTTTTGGCTT
>JAISIT010000074.1 GCA_031261915.1 Candidatus Methanoflexus mossambicus | reverse complement strand
ATTACTATCATTACTATTATTACTATCATTACTATTATTACTATCATTACTATTATTACTATCATTACTATTATTACTATCATTACTATTATTACTATCATTACTATTTTTAAGCATCTCTATTAAATCTAACAACACCTAAAACAAAGAATACAATTGTAAATCCTACAAGAACAGCTATATCAATCCAAATATCTCCAACACCTTGACCTTTTAACATTATACCTCTCATAGCATCGTTAAAGTAAGTTAATGGACAAAGATAAGCTATTTTTTGGAAAATCGCAGGCATTGTTTCTACTGGGTAAAATACTCCTGATACAAACATCATTGGCATTGTAAATGGCATTACTATTTGTATATAATCTTCTTGAGTAGATGAAGTTGCTGAAACCATAATTCCAAAACCAACAAAACACAATGCTCCAATAATAAGCATTATAATAGCTAAAACCCAACTTCCATTTATTGTTATTCCAAATAGAATAATTGCAGTCACAAGGAGTATCATAGCCCTTGCTGTTTCTATTATTAATTTAGAAGCTATTTTTCCACCAATAACAGTTGAAATACTCGTTGGAGTCATGAATAATCGAGTTAATTCACCAGTTTCACGTTCACCAGCAATAGACTGACCCATTCCCATCATACAACTCATCATCACAGTCATTGCCAAAATAGCAGGAACTAAAAAGTCAATATATTCAATATCACCATAAATTCTATTAACCTGCAAATTAATAGTATTGACTATTCCAGCCAAATCACTTGAAAGAGAACTTCCTAAGCTTTCTTCACCACTTCCAGTTGCAGAACTCCCATCTCCACTTACAGAATTATTGCTTGAAGCTGGTGTAATAGTTGTTGTTTGTATAGAAGCTAATTTTTCCATTCCAATTTCAGAACCAATTTTTGTAAATAATCCTTGAGTTGTTGGAACAAGAGTTTGACTAGCTATTTGATCAGAGGAATCTAAATATAGGACAACAGTTTTTGCACTACTCTCTGAGATATTTTCATAATTTGAAGGCAGAATAATCGTTGCTTTAACTTGCCCAGTATCAACTAATTTCTTTCCATCATTAACATTTGTTGTAATATTTTTAACATCAAACAAAGACATATCTTTAATTGCCATTAAAGTTGTGTCTGTAACAGTTCCATTACTTTGTTCAACAATAGCTATTGGGACATTTTCAATTGTTCCTCCCATACCATAACCAAATAATGCAATCATAAGTATTGGAAAGACAAACAATGAAATTAACCTAGGTTTATGTCTCCATAAAGTCAAAAGGTCTTTTTTCAACATCCAAAAGAATTTTTTCATTTCCATTATTTTGCCTCCTCATCTAATTTATTATATTTTTTTGAGGTTAAATTAACAAAAACATCTTCAAGTGATGGGTCATTTGTTGAAATAGACGTTACAACTCCATTATTTTTTAATATAATTTTTATAACTTCATTAATTCCATTTTTATTAGAAAATTGATCTAAATCCATAGTTATTCTTCCATCATGGTTGAATTTTGTTGAATAAACATTAGTTAATCCTTTTATTTCTTCAACAGTTTCATCAGTTAAATTTTCACCCATAACACTTAATTGTGTAGTTGGAATATATGTATCTAACTCTTTTTTTAAGTCATTATTTAATTTAAAGTCATTTACATTATTTGAATCCATAATTTCATTTTGTAAGTCTGCTAAAACTGGATTTTCTTTAATAAATAGCTTTTCTTTTTCTATTATTAAATTATCTTTTAAGTTTTGAGGAGTATTGTATGCTACAAGCTTTCCTTGATTCATAATAGCTATATTTTCACATAATTTTTCCACTTCATACATATCATGAGAACATAAAATAATTGTATGCCCCTCATCATTTAATTCTTGAATTAAATCCCATAAAACCATTTTAGTAGTTGGATCAAGCCCAATAGTTGGTTCATCTAAAAATAAAATATCTGGACGATGAATTAAACTTGCAACAACCGAAACTTTCTGCTTTTGTCCTCCAGACATTTGTTTTACAAGTTTATTTTCTGCATATTTAATATCCACAAGTTCCATTAAATCATCCATTCTATCTTCTTTGTCTTCTTTTGTAACTCCATAGTAATCTGCACAAAGTTCAACATTTTCCCTTGCAGTTAAATCAGAATAAAGACTTACAAGCTGTGGAACCATACCAATTTTTTCTCTAACTTCATTAGGATTTTTTGATATGTCATATCCTGCCACAATTCCTTTTCCACTTGTTGCTTTAATTAAACAAGTAAGCATTTTAATGGATGTAGTTTTTCCAGCACCATTAGGACCTAAAAACCCAAAAATACTTTTATTTTTTACTTTCATATCCAATTCATCAACTGCTAAGAAATTTCCATATTTCTTTGTTAATTTATTGGTTTCAATCGCATATTTCATTATTTCACCAGTAACGCACATTTTTTATAATTTACAGCTTTATTTTCTTTTAAATTTCTTTTTTAGTTTTATTCATTTTTAGTTTTATTCTTTTTTAGTTTTCAAAATATATTTCGTTGATAAAATCTTTTAAAACTGGAGGAGTTCTTGCTTTAAAAATCTTTTTTAGTTTATTTAAAAAAATAGATCCTTTTTCAGTGATTTCATAATACTTAATTTTCCTATTTCCTTCTAATTCTTCAGTCCCCTCTATCAATTCTCTTGTTTCAAGAGTTTTTAACATAGGATAAATTCTATTTGATGCAAATGGCTCTTCTTTTGGCATAAATTTAAAATCTAATTCTTCATCATTTATAGGAGTATTCCAATTTTCATTTAATTTTTTAATAATCCTGTATCCATAGGTTTTTTCTTTAGATATTATCCATAATATGACTACTGACATCATCCATTTATTAAACATTTTTTTAGCACTATGATGTTCTAATAAACATTTTTTTATATTTGAAAATTTATTATTTTCATCATTTTTAAAATTTAAATTTTCATCTTGATTTTTTTCATTTTTAAACATTAAAACCCCCATTAAACATTAAAATATCCTTAATTAAAAAATTAACATAAGTTTAAAAGATATAATTGTTATAAAAAATAGTTAAATTTTATAAAAAAAGAAAAAAAGAATTTATTATCTATTCTATATTTTTGACATATTTAATTCTAATATATCTAATTCTAACATATCTGATTATGATATATTTAATCCAAATATATCTAATTTTGGATATAATTATTTTTGGATATAATTATTTTTGGATATATACATATATAAATGTTTTGTTTAAATAAGAATTTTAATTTTATTAATATTTTCAATAATTATGTTTTGTTAGTCACAATAATTAATTAATTTCAACATCCACAACTATATGACTAACACCAGGAGAATAGCTTTTAATTTTTTTAATATTCATTAATTTAACTTCTCTATCAATAGCTATTTCTTTTATTCTTTTTAATGGTCGTGTATTTATTAAATCATTGGGGCATGTTTCATGATAATGAATAATACCTCCTTTTTGTAATCGGTTAATAGCTATTTCTAAAAAATGATGAGTTGTTTTAACATATCCCATTATAATTCGGTCAAATAAAATATTTTCATCTATTAAATTGTTTAAATTTAAAGAATTGCCTAAAATAGCTTTA
>JAISIT010000233.1 GCA_031261915.1 Candidatus Methanoflexus mossambicus | reverse complement strand
ATTTTAATAAGAATAATTTTAATAAGAATAATTTTAATAAGAATAATTTTAATAAGAATAATTTTAATAAGAATAATTTTAATAAGAATAATTTTAATAAGAATAATGATAATAATGATTTTATTTTGATTTATATTGTGGATATTATGGCTAATATTATTTTGAAAAATATTTCAATGGTTTATAATGGGGATAAAGAAGATTTTAAAGCTATTGAAGATATAAATCTTAAAATTAATAGTGGAGAATTTGTTTCAATTATTGGTCCAAGTGGATGTGGAAAAAGCACATTAATTGAAATAATTGCTGGAATAAAAAAACCAAGTGCTGGAGAAGTTTTAATAAATAATGAGGTTGTAGATAAACCTAATTCTAATGTTGGAGTTGTTTTTCAAGATTATTCTCTTTTTCCTTGGATGAATAGCTATGATAATCTTAAATTTGCTATAGAAAACACTAATGAAAAACTAAGTGATGATGAAATTAATAAAAAAACAATTAAACATTTAAAGATGGTTGGATTAGAAAATTTTAAAAATTCATATCCAAATGCTCTTTCTGGTGGAATGAGGCAACGTTTAGCTATTTCAAGAATGTTTGCCACAGATAATGAAATATTTTTAATGGATGAGCCGTTTGGTGCTTTAGATGCAATAAATAGGATAAAAATGCAAGATTTATTGTTAAGTCTTTTAAATGATGGTGATAAAAAACAAACAACGGTTTATGTTAGTCATGATATTGATGAAGCTATTTTTTTATCTGATAGAATTGTTGTAATGAATTCTTCAAAATCTGAGAATAAAAGTAATCCTGGAAAAATTAAAGAGATAATTAATGTTCCTTTTCAAAAACTAAGAAATAGGGAAGAGTTATTTTTTAATAAAGAGTATATTTCTATTAAAAATTATATATTTAAATTATTAAATCCTATTGATTTGGAGGTGAAAGAATGAATTTTGATATGATAAAATTTAAAACATTAACTAAACTAACAATGCTTCAAATAGCTATGGTATTCTTTGTGTTTATTGGATTAATATTTTTAACACAATTTAATCCTCATCCACTCCAAAATCCATTAGGAGGATTAATTTACAGTGTGATTCTATCTTTATTAATTTTATTATTTCTTCTAATGTTATTAATTAATAAAAAACCACAAAAAATAGCTGATATTTTTACAGTTTTAATTGTATTATTTATTGCATGGGAAATTGTAACACGATTTAATTTAGTTGATATTGTAGTTCTTCCTCCACCAGGACAAGTATTTGAGGTTTATGGTGAAGATTATGGTGATATTTTATTTGGAGTTGTTAGTTCATTATCTGTTTTGTTATCTGGATATGGTTTAGCTATTTTAATAGCTATTCCTCTTGGTTTAATTGTCGCATATAAAAAACGATTATATGAATTTGTTTATCCAATATCTAAAGGTTTTGGTCCTATTCCTCCAATGGTATATATTCCTTATGCAATTGTTCTCCTTCCTTCTTTATTTTTATCTTCTGTTTTTGTTCTATTTATAGGTGCTTTTTGGCCTCTTTTAATTGGAGTTATTAGTGGTGTTTTAAATATTGATGAAAAATATGTTAATTCCGCTAAAACTCTTGGTTTAAGTGATTGGACAATGATTAAAAAGATTCTTCTTCCTGCTGCAATGCCACATATATTTCAAGGAGCATTTATATCTTTAATTATTTCATTTATAACTTTACTTGTGGCAGAGGTTATAGGATCAAGTGCTGGAATAGGATGGTATCTTCAACACAATGCACAATTTGCAAGATATGATGCAATAATAGCTGGAATGATTGTTATTTCAATAATGGTTATTGTTATTGCTACTATTTTTGATAAAATTCAAAGTCATGTATTAAAATGGCAGAAAAAAGCAGAATTTTAATTTTTTTTATTTTTATTTTTATTTTTTTTATTTTTATTTGTTTTGTTGATGATTTATAATTTAAATAAAAATAGCTTTAAAAGTTTATTGTATGTTTAAATGAAAATAGCTTTAAAATGTCATGTATCATTGGCAAAAAATATAATTAAAATCAATTAAACTTTATTTAATTCTAATTTTTTCCCATTTCGATATACATTTAAATAACTTGCTTCTTTTCTCATATTTTCTTCATATAACTCATTGAAAAATTCAGAATTGTTATCCATAAATTCCAGTCTTTCCTCACTTATTTTGTCTTTTTCAGCATCTGTAAGATTATTTTCGTAAAGTTCTTTCTCTTTTTCAATGTATTCTTTATAATTTTTTATCATGACAGTCAACTCGAATTTTTAATTATAATATTATCCTATATGTTCATTCGTATTATATATATTCTTCTATTTTTTATTCTTAAATCTTTCTCGAATTATTTTTGTATGTATCTCTTTTTTTTCAAAATCTATAAATGTTACTTTTCGTGAACTTCCTGCTGGTAATTTGAATTCTATATGTTCTGGATGTTTAGAATTTTGTCGAATATATGAACCAAGAGTATTTTTTTCTGCATGAATCACTTCTACAAATCCTTTATCTCCAGCATATCCTCTTGCTACAACATTAGAAAAACTTGTACTGGAAAATCCATTGTCAATAAAAATATCTCCAATTTTATACTTTTCAATATTCTCATTTAGACCTCGGTATAATATTGTGGGTTCTTTTAAACTTATTTCGGTTTTACTTAGATTATTTATTTTTCCTAAAAATACTTCTTTGGACATTATAAATTTTTTTTCAAAATCAATATTTGTCATTTTATTAATTACTTTTTCAATAGGAACTCCTTTATTTAATAACTCTTCAAAAACATCATTTCTTAAAACAGTATTATAACTGTTACTATTCTCACTATAACCTTTCATTTCATTTTTAATATATTTTGGATAATCTCGAGTATACATTTCATCCAATCGCGATACCTCTTCTTGTGTCATGTCAACAGGAATTTTATTTAGAATCATATTACTTTTTTTAATATTCGTATTCATATTAACCTCATAATCGTTAGTATTGGATAATAATATAATATTTTGATCTAAGGAAGATAATAATATAAACTAATAATAATCATAATAATAACAAATTTTTCGCAGTCTGTTATAAAAAAAATATATAAAAATAGCTATTTTATTTTTTTATTTTATAAATCATTAATTTATTCTTCTTTGAATACTATTTATGATAATATTTTTGATTTTTTAAATTAATAGCTATTTATTTCATTCTTATTTTTATTTTTTTATATTATTTCTTTGTTTTTTTATCTTAAAACTTTATTTAATTGTTGTTTATCTTTTGAAATCTAATTGAAATAATAAATTAGATAATTCAACTAAAGTATTCACTGCTTTTTCTTTTGGACCATTGTTATCTACAAGAATATCCGCTATTTCATCATAAGTAGAAATATAATCACTATATTTTGAAATAAGCTTCATAGTAAGTTGACGATAATAATCTTCTCTTTCACTGCAGGTTTTAACTTTTTTAAAACATTCAATTAAAGTTTCAGGGTCTCGTTTTAAATGAATAATATATCCAATTTCTCTAAATATTTTTAAATTAACATAATGTAGTGACACTTCAGCACCTGTAGATATAACAGTAGGTGTTTTAATCTCTTTTAAACTTTGAACACAATTTAATGTTGTTTGCCAATAAAGAGAATATCCATCTGGAGAAATCCAATCTAATCTATTCCAATTTTTCTTTTTATCAATAGTTAAATTAGCTATTTTTTTATCAAGATTTAAATAATCCATATTTAATTCATCAGCTAATAATTCACCCATTGTAGTCTTTCCACTATAAGGAATTCCTACTAAAACTATATTCTTCAATCGATTATTAGTTTTCATTTTTATTCACTCATTTAACAGTTTCAATATTCTGTTTTTCAAATTTTAAATTTTAAATTAATTATTAACAAATTTTAAATTAATTATTAATGAATTTAAATCAATATTAATGAATTTAAACTAATATTATTAAATTTAAATCATTATTGATAAATTTAAATTAAAATTAATAATCTTTATTAAGTTTCAATCCGATCTTTAAGTCTCTAAAAATCAATAGCTAAGCTATTAAAATGAAGTTTAATTGTTATAGTATTTAAATGTTTATTATGATTGATTAAAAAAGGATAATCATTTAATAAAATTATAATCAGTTGATAAAACGATAATTAGAGTATAAAATGATAATTAATTAATAAAATGATAATTGGAGCATAAATTTATAATGAGAGTATAAATTTATAATTTGAGTAAAAAATGATATCACATTATAGATTATAATCATTTAAATACAGGTAGTGTCAAATACTTTGCTGATTTTTGAATATTTTTTTTGGAAAATTTTGGAAATTTTGAAATACCTCTTAGAATGCTTGTTTTTCGAAAATCTCTTTTTTTATCGATTAAATTTTTATTACTTTTTTTGTATTTTGTGATATTATTTTTTTTTCAGCAAAGTTTTGGACAGGGGATTTATTTTTTTCTGTTTTTTCTTTATTTTTGTATTTGGGATACATGTAGTATTGTTTTTTTGTTTTTTTCTTGTTTTTTGTTTTGTTTTTTGAAATATTGTCGAAACATTTATATAATTTGTTTTACAGATTATTTATTATGTCTATTGCAGTTGAGAGTTATAAGGTATCTTCTTTGGATAATTGTCAGGTTACTTTGGGTTTTTTTGCTGATAACTTGTTGGATTCAGGAGATAT
>JAISIT010000169.1 GCA_031261915.1 Candidatus Methanoflexus mossambicus | reverse complement strand
AAAGCCCAAGATCATTACTCTACTCTATAAGTTCCATTATCAAATATTATAAACCAAATTATCGAACTTTAAGATCACGCATCTGAAAAATCAAAATCCAGTTGATTTTGACAGTGCCTATTTTTTTATTTTTTTCTTTTATTGAGGTTGTACTAAATATTAATTATTTAAATTAAAAAAATTTGAAAGTAATTTTTGATTCAAATATTTATAAAAATTCAATTTTGTTTTTGTGGAATAGATCTTTTATGAATATATTTTATTAAAAACATAAGTACTTATTAAACATTTCTATTTTTTGATTAAATTTTTTCATTGGATGATAAATATATTTATATATGATGAAAGTTAACTAATATGTTAAGAGACCAAGATTGAAAATTTTAGGAGACTAACATGAAATTTAAAGTATTTTTTTTAACGGTTATGTATTTAAGTTTGATCTTTTTAATATTGTTTTCTTTAGGATCTATTTATGCAACAAATATAACTGATAATCGTCTTATTTCTTCTGATTATTCTGATTCAGTTGAAACTTATGAAAATAGCTTTGATGCTATTCAAAATCTTATTGATAATGGACATAATGGAGATAAAATAGTATTAAATGGAGAATATTATTCTAATAATAAATCTATTGTAATAAATAAAGATAATTTAGTAATTGAAGGAAATATAGATAATACAACTGTTTTAAATTTGTATAATGGAAACAATGTTTTTAATATTTTATCTAAGAATGTTACTATTAAAAATTTAATTTTTAAATACTCTTTTGATAGTAGTAGTAATAGTAGTAGTAATGGTAATAGTATTAATAGTGGTTTTGATATTAATGATAATGAAAGTTATGATTGTAATTTTAATGATAAAATAATAGCTATTTTAGCAAATAATCAAGTAAATATTAAAAATTGTAATTTTAATGATTTTAATGGTATTGGAATTTATTTAAATAGCTCTGCAAATAAGTCTAATATTATTGATTCGACTTTTGTATATGCTGGTGTTAATAATGATTTTATTGATTTTGATTTTAAAAAAATAGCTATTTATTCTTTAGCATCAAATATAAATGTTAATAATTCTATTTTTAGAAATTATCTTGCTTCAGCAATAATAATAAACGGATCTAAAAATTTTAATATTTCAAATAGTATTTTTAATAACAATTCATATTCTAATGGTTCTATAGCTATTTATGAAAATGTTTCTGTTGTAAATATTATAAATTCAATATTTGATAAAAATAATGGAAGTTATGGTGGAGCTATTTATAATAAAGGCATATTGAGGATATTTAATTCTAATTTTACATTTAACACTGCTATTTATGGTGGAGCTATTTATAACTTTAATATTTTGGAAATAAATAATTCTAATATATATAATAATTATGCATTAAATGGTAGTGGGATTTACAATGAAAAATCACTTAGTTTAAATAATTCTATTTTAAAAGACAATTTTGCAAAGTTTTATTCTATTTATAATTCTAAATTAACTGTTAAATATAGTGAAAACATATTAATGAAAGCATATATTATTAGTGGAGATAATATTTTAAGTTCAATATATTCTACAAATAAAAATCATGTTAAAATTAATGGAAAAATTCAAACTTATACTAATAAGGCACAAAATCAAAAAATAACCCTTAATCTAAATGGAAAAAAATATACAAAGACATCTAATTCTTTAGGAATAGCATTGTTTAATATTCCAACGAAAAATAATTTTTTATTAAAAACTTATAAATATTCCATTAAATCTGAAAAAAATCTATTTAATCCATCATTAAATGGATCATCCCAAGTGACTATTGTTAAAAAAATAGTTAATAATATTAAATATCATAAAGAGATTAATATTGATGGAAAATGGAGAAGAATAGCAAATTCTGCAAGTTATGATAAATATGCAGATAGTCGTTTAAGACTTGTTTTTGATGGATACAATAAAACTGTTTCTTATGAACCAACTACTTCAAAAAATCTTAAAACGAATATTAAAATAAACTTTATGGTTAATAAAAAATCAGATATTATTCAAAAAATAACTATTAGTTCAATAACTGGTTCTAAAACTATTAAAACTAAAACTACAACTACTTATGCTAATTTTAAGTCTAAATATCAATACCTTAAAAATCCCTACCTTGAACCGTCAATTGATTGTGAGTCAAACAGTCCAATTATCAAATCTATTGCTAAAATGATTACAAAAGGTAAAAAAACTAATTTAAATAAAGCAAAAGCTATTTTTAATGCCGTTCGTAGTGCTGGGTCTTATGATTATAATAAATACTATGGAGCTCTTGATTTTATTAAAACTTACCGTAAAGATCCTTCTAAATTTAAAAAGAATTGTATTTCTGATTCTCAGATGATTGTTGCCCTTGCAAGGTCGATTGGTATTCCTGGAAGATTTCAGATGAAAGTAAAATATTTGGCTGATGAAAATAAACATTCTGCCCATCTTTGGTCTCAGCTATTTATAAATGGAAAATGGTATTATACAGACCCTTATGGTATTTTACCTGTTTTTTCAATTCCATCTATATGGGTATTGTCTTCTCCTGATGATAATTATTATTACTCAGGTAATCAAGTTAATTATTATAAATTTAATGCAAATTGTATTGGAAATGATGGTTTTAATCATCAACACAGAGAATTAATTTTATTCCATACTTCTAAAAATAGTAAATTAAATTTACTGATTAATTTAAATCCCTATGACTCGTAATAGCTATTTTTAATTTGATTTAATTTATTTAATTTAATTTAGATTGTTTATAATTTATTTTACATTATTTCTTTGTTTTATTTTTATTTTATTATTCTATTTTATTTTATTATTCTATTTTATTTTATTTTATTATTCTATTTTATTTTATTATTTTTAATTTCTTATTCCTTTCGTTTATTCTTTTTTATTACTGTTAATAATATCATAAATTTCCATAAATTGTGTAAATTCTTCTTTTGAAGTGAATTCATCAAAAAAAGCATTTATATCATTTTTAAATTCTTTTTTTCTTTCATTTAAATCTTTAATTTTTCCATAATCTTTTTTTAACCCAATTGTGATAAATAAATCATCGGTTTCAATTTCAATTTCATTAAAATCAGTATCTTCATCATTAAAACCATAAATTTCATCATCATAGTAATAATCAAGGAATAAATCTTCATTAATATTCTTTTTATCATTTTTATTGGTATTGGTATTATTGGTATTGGTATTATTGGTATTTTCATTGATTTGATTATTATTTTTTTTATTACTTTCATTATTCATATTATTACCTTTTTATATATTTTATAATTAAATTTAAATATTTAAAAATATAAATTCTATATATAATATTAAATATATATTTTTGTAATTTTTGTAATTTTTCATTCATTCTTTTTTTTAAAAGTTTGTTTTAATAATTATCAATAAAATAATTGTGGTTTTATGAAAACAATAGCTATTGGTGCGGATATTTCATTTAATGATGTTTCTAGTTCTAGGTCATTAATAGATAATATTGAAAATGATTTATATAAAGTTCTTGAAAAAGGAGCTATTGCAGTTGGATTAACAAATGTTACTGGTGATGATATTGTTGTTTGTGCATTTGTTGAGGACGATAAGTTAGAAATCATTAATAAATCTATTGTAGATGTTTTAACTGAAAATGCAGAGAATATTGGGGATTTAGAAGGTATATCTGATACAGTTGAAGGTGCTGGTGAGGGTATATCTTATGCTCAAGCAGATGTTCGTCAAGATCGTTATCCTGATGCCATTATTTTAGCATTTGATACCTATGGGGGAGAACCATTTGTTAATGATGTTGCAAACTCTGCTATTAAAGCAGCAATGGGTATGGATGGTTTAACTGATGTTTCTAATTTAATAGAAAATAAAACCAGTTATATTCCTGGTGTAGGTTATGTATCTGCTGATAGTGATGATCCTGTTGTAGTAGCTACTGTTGAAGACATGGAATCTGTTGGAGTAATAGCTGGGGCTATGATTGGTGCTGCTTGTGGAAATAAGAATGTTTATCTAGTTAAACGAGGAACACCAGCTAATGTGATTCCTGGAAGTGTTATATTTTCGGTTACTGCTTTTATGAATGGGAATATAATTGATTTGGCTGTTCCTTTTGAAGAAAGGACAAGAATTTTGAAATCTTGATTTAAAATATGAATTAAAATAATCTAATCATTGGATAATTAAGGAGAAATAAATATGATTTTATTAGATAAAAATACTAAAGCATTGGTTCAAGGTATAACTGGAAAACAAGGTTCATTTCATACACAACAGATGTTAGCGTATGATACTAATATAGTGGCAGGTGTAACTCCAGGTAAAGGAGGTCAAAGTTTATATGATGTTCCTATTTTTAATTCTATTGGAGAAGTTAAGGAGAATATGGATGTAAATGCTTCAATAATCTTTGTTCCAGCACCATTTGCAAAAGATGCTGCTTTTGAATCAATAGACAATGTGGATCTTGTTATAATCATAACAGAACATATTCCTGTTCATGATTCTATGGAAATAATGGAATACGCAAAACAACATAATGTTACGGTTATTGGACCTAACACTCCAGGAATTATTTCTCCATCAGTGGGTAAACTTGGAATAATGCCTACTCATATCTTTTCTAAAGGAAATGTTGGTTTAATATCTCGTAGTGGAACTTTAACCTATGAAGTTGCAAGCCAATTAACAAGATCAGGAATTGGTCAAAGTACTTGTGTTGGTATTGGTGGAGATCCTATTATTGGAAGTGATTACTCAAAAATAATAGATTTATTTGAAAATGATGATGAAACTGATGCTATTGTTATGATTGGAGAAATTGGAGGTGTTGCAGAAGAAAATGCGGCTAAATTCATTGCTAAAAATGTTTCTAAACCTGTTGTTTCATATATTGCAGGTAGGACAGCTCCTCCAGGTAAAAGAATGGGTCATGCAGGAGCTATTATTGAAGGGGAAAGTGGAACAGCAGAGAGTAAAACAAAAACTCTTAAAAGTGCAGGAGTTAATGTAGCAATTAAACCTTCTCAAATCGTTGAAATAATTAAAAATATGGGTATTTAACATTTAATTTATCATTTATTATTTATCTATTATTATTTAATTATTATTTAATTATTATCTAATTATTATCTAATTATTATTTATATTTCATTTATTTCATTATTATTTTTAATTTGATTTGTTTTATTTAGGAGTTTATTTAGGAGTTTTTTCATGAATAAAGAAGAAATTATTAAAAAATTAATTAATGGAGAACTTAAACTTTATCAAATTGATAAAATAACTGAAAATGCCAAGGATGCAACAGATATTAGGCGAGAATTCATTGAAACAATTACAGATTCAAAATTAGATAAAATAGCTGATTATACTCTGGATATGGAAAGTGCCAATAAAAAAAACATTGAAAATTCAATTGGGACTATTCAAATCCCTATTGGAGTTGCAGGACCTTTAAAAATCAATGGAGCTTATGCCAATGGAGATTTTTATATTCCTCTTGCAACAACAGAAGGTGCATTGGTTGCATCAATAAATAGAGGTTCATCAGCTATTACTTCATCTGGTGGAGTTAACACAGTTTTAATTGATGATAAAATGACTCGTGCACCAGTTATTAAAACTAATTCTGCTAAAGAAGCTATTAATATTAAAAATTGGTTTGAAAATAATTTTAACAGATTAAAAGAAATAGCAGAATCAACTACTTCCCATGGAAAACTTTTAAAAATAGATCCTATTTTAATTGTTGGAAATCTTGTGTTTCCACGTTTTGTTTATTCTACTGGAGATAGTATGGGGATGAATATGGTTACAATAGCTACGGAAAAGGTTTTAGACGAATTTAACAAGGAAAATTCAGGACATGTAGTTGCTTTAAGTGGTAATGTTTGTGTTGATAAAAAACCAGCAGCTATTAATTTAATTGAAGGTAGAGGAAAAACAGTTACTGCAGATATTATCATTCCAGAAGAAATAGTTAAAAATAAACTTAAAACAACAGCTAAAGCAATTGAAGAGGTTAATACCTATAAAAATTTAATTGGATCAGCTATTAGTGGAAGTATGGCATTTAATGCACATTATGCAAATATGATTGGAGCTATTTTTTTAGCAACAGGTCAAGATGAAGCCCATATTGCTGAAGGATCCCTTGGAATAACCACAGCAGAAGATAGAGATGGAGATTTATATTTTTCAGTAAATATGAATGATTTACCAATAGCTACTATTGGTGGAGGAACATCAGTAGAAACTGCAAAAGAGGGTTTAGCTATTTTAGGAATTAATGGCACTGGAGATGTTAAGAAATTTGCAGAAATAGTAATAGCTACTGTTTTAGCTGGAGAACTCTCATTATTAGCAGCATTATCTGCAGGACACCTTGCAAGAGCCCATAAAGAATTAGGAAGAGCTTAATTTTTTAATTTAATTTTAATTATTATTTTATCTTTTAATTTATTTTAGTTTAATTTATTTTAATTTTAATTATTCGTTTAATGATTATATATTGATTTATTATTAATTACATTATTAATTCTATATATTAATGTTATTTCTTGCTTATTTTGTTTTTTAAAGATTTTTAGATGGATTATTTAAATTATCTTTACTACAACCACTATTTTTGGTATTTGTTTTTTCGTTAATGTATCCTATTTTTTTAAGAACCGTTTGAACATCTACTTCAGTATTATAACAACCAGTTCGTGATAATAAAACACCTTGAGGTTTAAATTTAGATAATTTCATCATACTCATGTTTAAATCTTCATAACAAGCTATTCCTAAAACAGATTCAAATTCATAATTTTCAACAATCTTTTTTATAAATGTAGAACCTGGAATAATAAAGCTTTTATATCCCATTTCCTCTGCTTTAGGTTTAATTTCTCCAATTGCACATAATCCACAAACATTACAATCAAGACCTGTTTTTTCAAGTTTTGCATGGCATTTAGGGTGGCGAAGACAATGTGGAAAAACAATAATCTTTTTAGCATTGTCAATTTCTTTAAATTCCTTTTTATTAATATGATTTCTTATTTCAACTCCAATTTGATCAACCATTATCTCATCAAAACCAAGTAAGCTTGCAAGTTTTTTGAGTGGAGAGTATAAAAAGTCTAAAGTAAAAATAACCATCTTTGGAAATATTAATTTTTGTTTTTTTACAAGTATTACTCCTAAAATAAGTGATATGATTAATATAATTAATAGAGCAATAGCTATTATAAAAACAATTTGACCAAATATGAGAAAAAAGTTGTCATGAACCATATTATCTATTTTTAATTAAAATTTCTCGATTTTATAATTAATTTGTTTATTACTAATATATTTGCTATTATTTTTATTAGTATTATTATTTTTATTAGTATTATTATTCGTATTAGTATTATTACTTTTATTAGTATTATTATTAATTCCTATTCCATCTTTTGTTTTTGTTATGGTTAATCCAGACAAGCTATCACAAGAACACAAAACATCTTGTTCTGGGTGGGTTCCTGGAATGATATTGCAGTTTAAATTAACTTTTTCACCAACAGAGAGAACCATAGAAAGTCTTTTAGAACTTGGATGGTCTTTAGGTAAAACTATAATTGGGTTATCCATTTCTCGAGTAATATATGCAAGTGATCTAATTCCTTTTTCATATTTTTCTCCTTTACCAAAGCTTGAAATAGCTATGATATCATCTTCTTCAAGAAATTGAGCTATTTCTTCTTTTTCAGGAGTTCCAATAAAAAGAATTTTCTTTTGACCTGCTTTAACTATTCCAATAGTTCCAGTTTCACCAATAATAAATAAAATCTCTGACGATTTAAATGGAATTTCTATCATTTTGTCAATATTATTATAATTTAAAAAATTAAACAAAAATAGATAATTAAATAATAAAAAATAATTAATAGTTAAATAAATAATTAATAATATTTGATTAAATAAAATAGTAATAAATAATTAAAATATACTATTAATTTAAATATAAAAAATTAAATAATAAATATAAAAAAATTAAATTTATTTTTTAAATTAAATAAAATATCTTAAATTTCTTCAAGATTATTACTTTGGCAACTTGGACAGATAACTTTTTTACCAATTCCTTTAAATTCATTTCCACAATCTAAACATCGATATTTTTTAGTTTTAAGTTTTTTTAAATCTATATTTTCACCCATTGGTCCACCAGTAGAACACATATAATCACCTACTAAATTATATTTTATAATAAATATAATTATTCTTAATTTAAATTTTATATGATATTTTAAAGTATATATAATATTTTAAAGTATATATAATATTTTAAATTATCTAAAATTTTTAAATATCTAAATATATTTCTATAAATTTTTATAATATTTTTTATAATATTCATAATAAATAATATAAAACCAAATTTACATATAATATATGTATTATAAAGAATAATATATATAATTATTTATTTTTTAAATATTGCTAATTTTTAAAGTTATTATATTATTATAAATTAAGAGGCTGTCCCACAATTATATTTCTTGAAACATTAAAGTTTTGCCAAAATTCATTGAAAATGTGAGAAGTTGATTTGTGTGGGGAAAATTTAATAAATTTTCAGCATT
>JAISIT010000166.1 GCA_031261915.1 Candidatus Methanoflexus mossambicus | reverse complement strand
AAAGCCCAAGATCATTACTCTACTCTATAAGTTCCATTATCAAATATTATAAACCAAATTATCGAACTTTAAGATCACGCATCTGAAAAATCAAAATCCAGTTGATTTTGACAGTGCCTGGATTTTTTGGTGGAATATTATGGTTTCAAGGGCTAATATAAATCCTGAGATTTTGAAATGGGCTAGAATCAATGCTGGTTATGATGAGTCTAATTTGCCTAAGAATTTATTGAAAAATTATCAAAAATGGGAGAATGGTAGTGTTAAACCTACTTGGAATCAGTTAAGGGAATTGGCTAATCAATTTAAAAGACCTTCTGCATTTTTCTTTAGAAAAAAACTTCCAGTCGTTAAAAAAACTCATTTAATTGAATATCGTCAAAGGAATAATGAATTTATTCATGACAAGTCACCAGGTTTAATTTATAACATTCGTCTTTATGAAAATTTGAGAAAAAACTATATAGAATTAATGGAAAGAATGTATTTGCATCAAAAGTCATTTAAAAAATATATGGTAGATTTTAAAGATGTAAATGAAGTATCAAATCATTTTAGGAATATTTTAGATGTTGATTTAAATGAACAGAAAAAATGGTTTGTAACTGATAGTGGGTCTCATGATTTTAAACATTATAATTTCTTAAATAATTGGAAAATAGCTTTAAACAATATTGGAGTTCTTGTTTTTGAAAGTGAAAGAGTTTCAATAAATGAAATGCGAGCTTTAGCTATTTATCATGATAATTATCCTATTATTATTTTGAATGGTTCAGATTCTGTTAATTCAAGAATTTTTTCATTGTTTCATGAATTAAATCATTTAATTTTAGGTGAAAGTGCTATTTGTGATCTTGAAGAGGAAAATAAAAAAGAAATATTTTGTAATGCTGTTTCTGGAGAATTTTTAGTTCCTTTTGAAGATTTAAATAAAACAGAAATTAAAGATATTTCTTCAAATACTGAAGATAATAAAATAGAATCTATTTTACTTAAATTATCTAATATTTATGGGGTTAGTCGTGAAGTAATATTGCGGAGAGCTTTAGATTTAAATAAAATATCAAAAGAGCACTATACTTCTAAAAAAAAATGAGTGGAATGCAAATTATAAGAAAACTAATAAAAATAGTGGTGGTGGGAATTATATAAATAATAAAGTAAAATATTATGGGAAAGAATATTCTTCTTTAATTTTATCTGCTTATGAAAATAAGATTATTTCTTCAACAGAATTTTCTGATTTTATGAATTTAAGCACTAAGCATGTTCCTAAATTAGAACAGTTAATTTTAGGTGATTAATATGGAAACATTTGTTATAGATACTAATTCTTTAATTAAATTAGATAACTTTAATAAAAATCTTTGAATCTTAAACTTATTTTAGATTTATGAATTGTTTGTTATAAGTTTAGAACTTCAATGTTAAAACACTTAAAACTCTTGCGTCCTACTTATTTTTTACTATTGATTATATTTATTTATATAATTTTTAAAATCAAAAACTATAAATATTTAATACAATAAATATTAACTTAATTTATTATTATTGGATAAGGAATTTTTTATTTATTTTATTTTAAATATTCTATTTGGCTCATATTTTCTTTAAAACATAATGTAGTAACTGAGAAATAATAAAATATGATAATAATACATTTTTTAAATTAATGGTAATGAATTAAATTTTTTCTTAAATGAGATAAATAGCTTCTTTTTGACTTAAATTTATGAATTTAAATATTAACTTGAGGCATGGTGTTTTTATGAGTTTATTAATTAAAACAATACAAGTGATGAACTATAAATCATTAAAAAATGTTTCACTTGATTTAGATGATTATATCGTGTTATTTGGTAAGAATAATTGTGGAAAAAGTAGTTTATTGGAAGCTATAACATTAGCATTTACATATTCTTCTATTAAAAATAGTGATGTTCATGATTCCTTAGAGGATCCTTCCGATGAATCCAAAAAGATAATAATTAATGTTATGATTGTTCCAAGTAATGATGAAGAAGAATTTTCAGATGAATGGACAAAAGAGTTTGGAAAAGATATTGGTATAAATCCCGAAACAGATAATAATTTTTTTGCTTTTCAGACTAAAATTGAATATGATCCAAATTCTGAAACATATAAAAATAAGAAGTATGTTATAACTGAATGGAATGATGATGCTGAAAAGTGTATAATTAGTCAGAGATTAAATAGAGACTCTTTAGAAAACATTAATTGTCTTTTAATTAATGCTCAAAGAGATATTGTTAATGATATTAATAATTCACAATCTATTTTAAGTCAACTGTTTAACAATTTAAAATTACCTTCGGAGTTTAAGAAAGAATTAGGATCTCAATTAGAAGAGGCTAATTCAAGGTTGATTGGTGAAAGTGAAGAGTTATCTCTTATTCAAAATGAATTAAAAGGTACAAGTGAAAATAATGAAGAAATTGAAATTAGCACAATGCCTAAAGATATAGAATCATTATCTAATAATCTAAACATTTATTACAAAACTAAATACTCTCGTCACATTCCAATAGAAAATTTAGGTTTAGGTGTTAGAAGTTGGGCTGTATTTTCAAGTATTAAAGCTTCTGATTCGATTAAACATAGAAAAAAAGAAAATAAAAAAATTCCTCATCATTCTTTGACTTTGATTGAAGAACCTGAAAGCCATATTCATCCTCAAGCTCAAAGAAAACTTTTAAACGATTTAATATCTTTTAAAGGGCAAAAAATTATCACTACTCATTCTCCATATATTTTATCTCAAATTCCATTAAATAAAATGGTTTATGTGAAAAAAGAGGAATCATCTACATTTTTTAATAAATTAAATATTGCTGAATTTTCCAATGATGAAATACTTAAGATTAATAGAGCGATTCTTAATACTCGTGGTGAATTATTATTTTCTAATGTTGTTATTCTATCAGAAGGAGAAACAGAAGAATATGCATTATCTATATTTTTCAATGAATATTTTAACAAAAAACCATTTGAATTGTGCTGTAATATTGTGGGTGTTGGAGGTAAAGATAATTACAAGCCATTTATCCGATTACTTGAAGAATTTAACATAAAATGGTATATTTTTAGTGATGGAGAACAAGATGCTATTAATTCAATCCAAAAGACTATTGAAGAGTTATTTGATGAAGATTATGATGAATATAATAATATTCATATTTTAAGTGATTTCAATGATTTTGAAAGTTATTTGGCTAATGAATATCCTCAAGAATTAATTGAAATGATTAATAAAGAAATAAGTTGCGAAGAAGGGTATGAAAAAGATTATTTTGGTGATTGGAGGAATAAAACAAATGGGCAGCAGAAAGGTAAAAATAAATATTATGATTATAATGGTGAAGATGGTAAAAAAAGAGCCGTTACTGATTATTTAAAAAGAAATAAAGTGAAATATGGAAAATTGTGTGCTGAAAGTATATGTAAGTTAGATAATGAAGATAAACGAATACCTACTGCAATTAAAAAACTTTTTGATAATATTCGTAACGACAAAGGATTGTGTGATTATGGGAATTGAGTTGTCTCAAGAACAAGAAAGAATTGTAAATTCAGAGGATAAAAATATATTAATTCGTGCAGGTGCTGGTAGTGGAAAAACATTAACACTTACAAGACGGATAATACATTTAGCAGATAATTTAGATCATGGAGAAAAGATTTTATCAATTACTTTTAGTAATCGAGCTGCTGATGAGTTAAAAAAAAGACTTTTTAATTCTTTAGGTGAAGAAAAAACTTTAAATAATGTTTTCATAGGGACTATTCATCAATTTTGTTTAGAACTTGTTAAATCTCGAGGAAATTTAATTGGATTACCTCAAAATTTACACATATTCAAATTTGAAGATAGAATTAAAATTTTAAATGATGCAATCAATAATTTACCTCAATTTAAGGATAAATTTTTAAAGTTTTCTAAAAATAATTACAATAACAAACTTAAAAATTGTTTAAATAAAATTGAACATTTTAAGAAAGAATATAATTTTGAAAGAAAAAATGTTGATAATGATTTTTGTTTATTATTTGAAGAGTATAATAGGTTACTTATTGAACAAAATGCATTAGATTATGATGATATTATTATTTATGCATATAAAATATTAACTGAACGAAAAAGGGTATTAAGATTATATCGGACAATTTATAAATATATTTGTGTTGATGAAGCTCAGGATTTAAATAATTTACAATATGAATTCATAAATTTACTCTCGGGTGGAAAAATCAACATAACTATGGTTGGTGATCCTAATCAATCAATTTATGGATTTAATAAATCTTCAAGTAGTTTGATGGAAGATAATTTTATTTTGGATTATGATCCTGAGATTTTTGAACTTAATGAGAATTATAGATCCTCTAAAGAAATAATTAATGCTGCCCGTAAAATTGAAAAATCTTTTGAAATTAATGGAAACTGTAAATTCGATGGAGAATTTAAGATAACTGGTTTTAAGGATGAAGAAGATGAAGCAAGAGCTATTTGTAAAAAAATAGATTATTTTTTAAAGAATGGGCATAAAGATATTGACCATGAGATTAAAAATGAAGATATATTGGTAATTGGAAGAAATCGATATGTATTCAATAGTTTAGAACAAGTTTTTAAATCAAAAAAATATGATTATACTCTAAAAACTTCTAATAATAGTAATTATCACTTAGAGTCTGATTTTATCAATGCATTTAATTTGGGCATGAAAATTTTATCTAATCCTATGGATAAAATTCATTTAAATCAATTACAAGAATTATCAGGAATTAAACTTTTTAATAATAGTAGTAATAATAAAATTTTTGACATTGAATTAAGTAATGATAATTTAAATCCTCCATGGGATAATTATTGTTCTTATTTGTATGATGCATGGAAAATAATAACTTCAAATCAAGAACAAATTGATTTTGATAAGGTTTTGAAGATTTTAAATTCTTTTATTGAAAATAATGAATCACTTATGAGTGATGAAAAAATAGAAGAAAATTTAAATTTAGATTTAATTTTAGAAGATATTAATACTTTAACCAATAATTGGAAGGTTTTTTTAAAGAAATCCAGAAAAAATAATCGATCATTAGATAATTTTTTAAGAGCTATTTCGATGGGCGATACTAAGAATAATGTGGATAAAGGGATTGTTTTATCTACAGTTCATATGGCTAAAGGATTAGAATTTGATATAGTTTTTATCATAGGGGTTAATGAAGGTACTTTTCCAGATTATCGTGCTAAAACCAAATCTGAGTTAAATGAAGAGAAACATAATTTTTTTGTTTCAATTACACGTGCTAAAAGAATATGCTATGTTTCATATCTTAAATATAAACATTTGCCTTGGGGAAAAATCAGGTTAGAAAAATCACAATTCATTGATTCATTGAATTCATAGCATATTTTATTTTATTTCATAAAATTCCGTATACTTGGAGTTTCGCTCAATTGGATTTCTTCCAAGGTTTTTAACTATGTGGACAAGGTTTTCAATTGATGTGTCTACGCCGTCTGGAGCTCCTGAAGCTGCTGAAAGTTCGTCTCCTCCTAAAGTTCCTCCTAAATCATTTGTGCCACATGTTAAGGATACTTGTGCAAATTTAAATCCCATTTTTACCCAAGAAACTTGAATATTTGGTATTATGTCTTTAAACATTAATCTTGATACTGCATACAATTTTAAATCTTCTGTTCCAGTTGCACCTAATTTTTCTTGATTGTCTATAAAAATTGGAGAATGTTCATACATAAATGTCATTGGAATAAATTCTGTAAATCCTTTGGTTTCTAATTGTATATCTTTTAAAATTTCTAAATGTCTAACTCGCTCTTCTAATGTTTCAACATGTCCATACATCATTGTTGCAGAACTTGGAATGCCTACTTCATGAGCTATTTTAACTATATCTATCCATTGATTCACATTAACCTTTGAAGGGCAAATTAATTCACGGGATCTGTCAGTTAATATTTCTGCAGCAGTTCCGGGTAATGTATCTAATCCTGCTTTTTTTAGAATTTTAAATGCATCTTCAATAGCTATTTCTGATAATTTTGATGCATCATAAATCATTGTTGGTGAAAATCCATGAATAGCTATTTTTGGAAAATTGCTTTTTAATAATTTAAGTAAATGTTCATAGTATTCTATATCTGCGTTAGGAAGAACGCCTCCCATTAAACAAAACTCACGGGCTCCATTATCACTTGCATTTTGAGCTTTATCTAAAATTTCATCATCATTTAAGATATATGCATCTTTATCATTTATATCTTTTCCAAATGCACAAAAACCACATTTGACGGTGCAGACATTTGTAAAATTAATGTTACAATTATTAATAAATGTTACATTGTCTCCAACAATCTCTTTTCTTAAATAATCTGCTGTTGCAAGAAGTGAAAATAAATCTGAACCATTTACGGTCATTAAATAATTTGCATCGTCTATAGAAATTTCATTGTCAAGAGATTTTTCTAAAATTTTTTGAGTTTTAGAGCTACAATTTAGTTTATCTAACATAGATTATAGATTATCCAAAATTATTTAAATATATTTCTATTTAAAATTTGTAAAATTTTATTTTAAATTATTATAATTTTTTATTTAAATTATTTTAATTATTAAATATTATGACGAAAAATTTAATTATGACGAAAAAATTTATAGGAATAAAAGTGAATATAATTATTATAGTATAAAAGTTATTCATATTATTAAAATTAAATTTATCAGTATTTAAAATTAAATTGATATTATTAAAATTATTTCATATTAATTTTTATCAATTAAATTGTTCAATGGTTTTATTATGAGTATTAAAGAGGAATTAATTGAAATTCGCGAAAATGTTTGGGAAATTCCAAGTAGTTATAAAAAGGAAATGTTGGTTCCTGGAAGGTTGTATCTTGAAGAAGATGCAATAAAAGATTTAGAACTTGAAGCTATTAATCAAGTGGCTAATGTAGCTTCCCTTCCTGGGGTTTTAAAACATTCTATAGGTTTGCCAGATATTCATTTTGGTTATGGATTTAGTATAGGTGGAGTTGGAGCATTTAACACTAACAATGGAGTTATAAGTCCTGGAGGAGTTGGATTTGACATAAATTGTGGAGTTCGGATGCTTAGAACTAATTTAACTGAAAAGGATATTTCTGATAAGTTGAAAGAAATCACTGAAGAGTTATTTATTAATGTTCCTTCTGGAGTAGGGAGTAAAGGTAAAATTCGCCTTAACAATGAAGAAATTAATAATGTATTGGATTACGGGGCCGAGTGGGCTGTTGAAAATGGTTATGGTTGGGAAGAAGACCTTGAATTTTTAGAAGAAAATGGTAGGATGGCTGAAGCACAATCTGATAAAGTTTCTGATAAAGCAAAAAAAAGAGGAATACCACAATTAGGTTCATTAGGTTCTGGAAATCATTTTTTAGAAATTCAAAAGGTTGAAGATATTTTTAATGAAGAAGTTGCAGAGAAATTTTCCCTTGAGCATGATAATATCACAGTTATGATTCATACTGGCTCAAGAGGTTGTGGTCATCAGGTTTGTTCTGATTATCTTCGTTTAATGGATAAAGCTTATAAAAAATATAATGTCAATCTTCCAGATAGACAATTAGCTTGTGCTCCTCTGGATTCGTATGAGGCACAAGATTATTATGCTGCAATGGCTGCTGCTGCTAATTATGCATGGGCTAATCGGCAAATGATTCAACATTGGATTAGAGAATCCTTTGAAAAGGTTTTTTCACAAAGTGCTGAAGATATGGAAATGTCTGTGATCTATGATGTTGCTCATAATATTGCTAAAAAAGAAGTTCATAAAATTAAAGGAACTAATATGGAGTTAATGGTTCATAGAAAAGGAGCTACAAGAGCATTTGGTCCTGGACGAAAAGAAATCCCATCAGTTTATAAAAATATTGGACAACCAGTTCTTATTCCTGGAACTATGGGAACTTCTTCTTATATTCTTCATGGAACTGAAATAGCTATGGAAGAAACCTTTGGTTCAACAGCACATGGAGCAGGTAGAAAATTAAGTAGAACTCAAGCTAAAAAGTTATTTGATGGTGATGAGATTACCAAGGAACTTAATAGTAAAGGTATACATATTAAAGCTAATTCAAAACCAGTAATAGCTGAAGAATCTCCTGGAGCTTATAAAGATGTTGATCAAGTTGTTAGAACCTCTGATAATATCGGACTTGCTAAACTTGTTGCTAAAGTCAAACCTTTAGCTGTTGTTAAAGGATAAATTAAAAATTATTCTTTATTTTTTGGATCAATGAATGAATTTAAATCAATGAATGAATTTAAATCAATAAGTAAATAAAATAATAATTGAAATACTATAAATTTAACTAATTAATGGAATTGAAAATATGATAGGTATAATTGGTGGTAGTGGAGTTTATGAAATAGCTAATCGTGCTGAAATTATTGAAACTAAAGAGATTAAGACTCCTTTTGGTTACTCTTCAGAGATTACTATTCTTTCAATTGGAAATAAGAATGTTGTTTTTTTACCAAGACATACTGGTTCTCATTCTATTCCTCCACATAAAATAAACTATGCTGCAAATATTTGGGCTTTAAAAGAACTATCTGTTAATCAAATAATAGCTACTAATGCTGTTGGTTCTTTAGATTTGAATATTCCTCCAGGATCATTTGTCGCTGTTGATGATTTCATTGATTTTACAACAAATAGAAAAAAAACATTCTATGATGATAAAGTTGTTCATGTTGATGTTTCCGAGCCGTATTGTAATAGATTAAGGGAAGCTCTTGTTTCCAATGGCAATGTTATTGATGGAGGAGTTTATTTATGTGTTGATGGACCAAGATTTGAAACTCCTGCGGAAATTAAAATGTTTAAGGATATTGGTGGAGATTTAGTTGGAATGACTGGACTACCTGAGGTTGTTCTTGCTCGAGAATTGGAAATGTGTTATTCCAGTATCTGCACGGTTTCTAATTTTGGAGCATCAATTTCTCCAAATAAGATTACAATGGATGAGGTTTTTGAAATTATGGAAGTTAAAAATAATGAATTAGTAGATTTAATTTTTAAAACTATAAGTAAATTGCCAGAAAATTTTGATTGTAGCTGTTTACATTCATTAGATGGTTCAGGTAATTAATTAATTCTCCCTATTTTTAATTTTAATTTTAATTTTAAGTTTAAATTTAATTCTAATTTTATTTTTATTTGTTATAAATTAATTTTTAGTTATTTTTAATATTATTATTTTTAATATTATTATTTTTAATATTATTATTTTTAATATTATTATTTTTAATATTATT
>JAISIT010000157.1 GCA_031261915.1 Candidatus Methanoflexus mossambicus | reverse complement strand
AAAGCCCAAGATCATTACTCTACTCTATAAGTTCCATTATCAAATATTATAAACCAAATTATCGAACTTTAAGATCACGCATCTGAAAAATCAAAATCCAGTTGATTTTGACAGTGCCTTTTTATTTATTTTTTACTTTATTAAATATTTTAAATATTTTAAATATTAATTTGAATTAATTTAACTTGGAGTTTGACTTTTATGGGTAATAATGGCAATGGTTTAATTCAAATAATATCAACAACCGTTGGAAAAGTAATTGGATTAGGTATTAAGTCGAATCATGATATTATAACACTTTATGATTTTAAAAACATACCTGGAGCAGATAAAAGTTTTAATTTAGTATGTTATAATGATGAGAATAATCATTTTCAATTATTCAATAGATCTGAAAATTATAATGATATTGCAACGATTTCTTTTTCTTCAATAGGAAATTCAGATACTAAATTAATATCTATTCCTGGGCGCTGTTCCTATGATCTTAATTCATTATTTAAAGATAATGCCAATTTAGATTCAACTACTTTTCAAGTAACGGCTTCTTCTCAAAATTTAGAATATGATGGAAAGGTAGAAATGGCTTGTTCTGCTCGGGAAATTCCAGTAAATGGAATCAAGTATCCTTTTGGTTCTTATTTCAATGTTGAAGTAATGGAAAATAATATTATTTTTTCTTCTGTTCAAGAGAATATAACTTTAAATTCCATATCTTTTCTTTGCTTAAAATCAAGTGGTGATAGTGAATTTAGAATATTTAATATTCCATCACAAAATCAAATGAATATTGAAATATCATTACCAGAACCTCTTATTTCGGGTATTCTGGTAGATATTGATGCAGTTATAAATTTTACTTCACAAAAATTATTAAATATTCAAAAAAATAGATTAAAATAATTTAAATTCATAAAAACATGATCAATTTTATTTTAAATTTAGTTTATTAAAAATTTTAAATAATAATACAATTTTCAGGTGATATATATGGTTGATTTAAGAATTAATACAATTTCGCTTAATGATAATGGTGATGCCTCTAATGGAAGTATTCATTGTCGTAAAAATTATACAACTACTATAAATCCAGTATATTCTGTAGGAAGTAAAGATAACTTTACATTAGTATTTATACCTTCAGAAATTGGTGGAAATATTAAATTAAAGTTTGAAATTGAAAATACTGGAGATAAAGAGTTAACTGGAATACTAAAAGTTAAAGATAAGGGCATAGAGAAAGTTTTTGATGATTTTGATTTTAATGGTATGGAATTCGGTGCTAAAAAAACAATATCCATTTCTAGAGATATTTTTTCCAATAATTTAAAATCTATACCTGGGTGTAAAAAAATAGATGGTTCTTTAGAATTTACTTTAAATAATCGTGGAAATATAGAAACAATTGGGGACATTAACTATACTGTTTATTTATTGCCAAAAATGCCTTTAAATCCATGGAAAGTGCCTAATGAAATTTATGATCAGTCAAAAATTGAATATATTTGGACAGACTTCTTGGATATTTGTGTTGATGCGTATAGTTCTTATAGTGGTTCGCAAACAGACATGGATTTGAAGTGTTTAGAATCATTTACTCAATATCTAAATGGAAGTCCTAATTTTAAATATGATGTTCAACATGGTGCTTCTTTTTATACTACAATGAATAGGGAAATAAAATTATCAAAATTTATTAATGATAATAAATCTCAAAATAAGGAACTTAATTGTTCTGATTGTGCCACTATTGTATCCATTATGGCTTTAGCAGTTGGGATTGATTGCAATATGGGAATAATGATTAATCCTGGTGGTTTTTATTGTAATCCTATTCAAGCCATAGGTTATAATACTGTTAATGATTGGAAAAGACCATTTAATGGTAGTTTTTCATATCATCAAGTTGCAGTTCCAGGGGATGACGAAAGAAATTCTAAATCAAAAATTTATGATGCTTGTTTGAAATTAGATAGTGGAGAATTTCCAAGTAGCGATTATAATCCCAGTGTACCAAATGCTAAAGTCCCTTATTTGCCTCAGAACTATACTTTTTCCGAGACGACGGATATTAAAGTTAATGTGCCAATAAATATTCAATATGCTGGAGAATTTTATAGGGAACGGTTAGTTGCTAATGGTCAAGAATGTAGTTTACTTTCTTTGCCTTATAAAGTTACTGGATTTTCTGGAGCTACAAATTCATTATCTCGAGGTGTTTCAATGGATTTAAATTTGGATGATCCTTTTATAAACTTTATTCTAAATCAGTATGATTTAAATGAGAATAAACTTCCAGTTAATGATGCCAAAATTGATAAATCTATTTATCCAGTCTTAGAAAATGCTGATGATTTTTATTTTGAATCATTACGGGTTGATAAAGATAGTGGTGATGAGAAAATAATTAATCTAATTCAAGACGGAGAAAGTATTGATATAAAAGTTAATTATGCATCTGATGAAAATGAGGCATATATTATTTTAGTTAATGAGCTTGCAGCTTATACTGCTGGCAATATTAAAAAATATGATTTAGGAGATCTTGCTTATGCCAATGATTTTTTAATGATATTTGTTAAGAAAAATGTCATTACTACGGTTAAAGGTAAAAATGCTGAAAAAATAGCTATTAATTTAAATAATCAGCTGTAATAATCAGCTGTAATAATCAGTTATAATGATCAGAGGGAATAAAAGATATATTTTTTTCATATTGTTTATGTGTTTTTTAATGTCATGAAGTTTTAGATATTGATAATCTTAAACTTAATAATATGTTTAATTGTAAATTTAAGGAGGAATGTTTTTATGAGTGATAGTCCATCTAATTTTGATTGGGGTTCATTAATTCAAACTGTGGTGCCTACAATTGGTAAAGTTGTTGGTGGTTTATTGGGAATAAATTCGATAGAGGAAGGTGTTATTGAATTTAAATTTAATAATGCACAAGGAGAAGATGAAGATTTTAGTTCTATTTTCTGTGTTCATGATGGTATATATAAATTGTTTAATCAATCTGGATTGGAATCGGATGTGGTTACTATTTCTTTTCCATCAATAGGTTCATTTGGGACTGAAACAATAGCAGTTCCAGGTGGAATTAGTTTTGAGCTTAATCCATTGTTTAATAGGAATGCAAATCAAGATTCTACTAAATTTGAACTAATTGGTTCTTCTACAAAGGCTCAAGCTAATGGTGGTGGAGTGCAAATTTCATGTTCTGGTCGTGAAATTCCAGTGGGTGATGGTAAATCTTATCCTATTGGTTCTTATTTAAGTGCTCAGGTAGAACAAAATCAGATTACGATATCATCTGATCCTGATAATCAAGGAATAATTTCTTTACCCATGGCATCTGTGAATAGCAGTGGAGATACAAGCATAATATTGCATGATATTCCAGTTACATCTAATAAAGAAGTCCAAATACCATTACCAGAACCTCTTAATGAGGGAGATCATGTGGCTGTAGGAGTAACTGCTAATGTGGATTCTGAATCTTTTTTTTCACACCAAAAGAAATTGTTAGAAAGAAGTAATGATTTAAACCTAACTGTTGCAGATAAAGACTTTATAGATGCTGTTAAAAAAGCACCAAGACTTAATTTTTAGGTTTTGTATGAATAAAGTTAATATTAAAGTTAATATTAGAATATGAATGATTTTTTTTATATGGTGTTTATTAATATCTATATTTCATGATGTTTTAATCATTATATTTTAATGGATTAACTAAATAATTTCATTTATTTTAATTTTTTGATTATTTGGAGGTTTTTTAATGATTTCAAATCTTATTGAATCGTTGGGTGGTAAAAGTAACTTAGTGAATAACTATCCTATGGTGTTAAATGCTGTTGAAAATCTGAATGTTCATGATACTGATATATTTGTATCTAAATTTGAAGATAGTGTTAATGATTTTTATATGAACATCGAGGAGGTTTATTCTGGGGACGAAGGTATTGGTGTTTTTGTTCGTTGTAGTTTTATAGATCCAAAACCACTTATACTTGTAAATATATTTATTAAAGATAAAAATTCTGGAGAGGTTATAGATTCTTTTGTAAATTGTTATAATGATAAAAAATTTATTGAGGATCGTTTTCTCTCTAGTAGTGAAAAAGCAAAAGAATATAGATATAATCCTTTGGAAGTTGTTGCTACATTTTCTTGGAGTGAGGATGGTAATAGTTTAAATGCTTTAATTAAGACTGTTTTTACAGATCAATACTCTGAAAATGAATCAATTATTAAATCTATTGATGTATTATCTCCAAGAGCTAAAAATAAGATAGAAACGATAATGCTTTATGATCGTAGCCCTTATAGTGGTGAAACTCCAGATTATGTGTATACACATGTTGTTTCTTCAGATAGAACTTTTGCTAAATTACATGTTCCTTTTGAAGGAAAACTTGAAGTTATTGATAACTTTAAGATAGATGAGGTAGTTAAAGTCGATCCAGATAATTTAGAACTTAATTTGATTTTAGAACAGGGTGGAAAAGCAGAATATAATAATTCTAAAGGTATTATTCCTCAATTTAAGATAGATTCTGGTGGTCAAACATTATCTTGGGTTTTTGATGATGATTGGAATTGTAATTTGGATTTAACCCGTTTTAAGACTGCTACTATTGTTGATTTTGCATGTAAATTCGTAATAAAAGTATCTGATAGGAGTGGTGGAGGATATTCTTATGAACCTATAATAATGATAAATAGTGTTGAAAATAATCCATATCCTGTTTCTTATACTTCTGAAATAGAAAAAATAAGCATAAGATGGGGTTGTATGGCGAAATCAACAGAGATTGAATTGGAAGATGGTTCTCATAAGCTTGTGGAAAATATTGTTGTTGGAGATAAAATCAAAACCGAAAAAGGTTTTTCTATTGTGAAAGATGTTATAATTGGTCATGAAAAAGAATTGGTTCATTTATCTACTGTTAATGGCGAATTTATTGAAATTACTAATGGACATGTTGTTAAAACATTAAGAGGTTATGTTTCTGCAGAAAATTTAACTGCTGCTGATGTTTTAGTCACTAAAAATGGTGATTTTCAAGTTAAAGATTTGTTTTTAAAAGCGTATGATGATAAAGTTTATAGTTTAGAACTTGATTCTTCTTCTGGAATTTATTCTAATGGCATTTTAACTGGAGATTTTCTAATGCAAAATTCATATAAATCTCCAACTACCATAAAAACTATGAATATCACACCTCTTCAAATAGAATTTAAAAAATTGTTTGATGATTTGAAAAATTAAATTTTTTATTTTTTAAATTTTTTATTTTTTAAATTTTTCATTCTAATTTTAAGCTATTTTAGGTTAAAATATTATTTTTTAGTAATTTGGGTCGGAATTTTTTTTGGGTAGGGAATTACATTATTTTAAAATTTTTTAATTTTGTTAGATGAATTTAACATATTTTTTTATTAATCAATTAAAAGGAGGTGAAAATATCAAAAAAATTGAATATAAAAATATCTTATTAATTTGTTTTTTAATAAGTTTTATCATAATTTTAAGCCCTGTTAATGCAACAACACATAATATTAATAATTCTATAGAT
The DNA here is from genome assembly GCA_031261915.1 of Candidatus Methanoflexus mossambicus. GTDB lineage: Archaea > Methanobacteriota > Methanobacteria > Methanobacteriales > Methanobacteriaceae > Methanoflexus > Methanoflexus mossambicus. The sequence continues at coordinate 9,496 of JAISIT010000157.1, read as the reverse complement.
TTAAGAGATTTTATAACAAATACTGCACAAAATGATGATATTATAAATTTAGCTGCAGGAAATTACAATAAAAATGTAACAGATATCAATATTGACAAAAATTTAACGATTATTGGCAATAATAATAATGATACTTTTTTAGATGCCCAAAAATTAGGAAGATTTTTTAATATTAGAAATACTGGTAGTTTAACTTTAATAAATATTAGTTTGGTTAATGGTTATCGTATTAATAAGACTGGTGATCAAGGTGGTGCTATTTATAATACTGGTAATTTGAGTATATATGATTCTGTTTTTAATAATAATTCTATTCAATCAAATATTGGTGCTGGCATGTATCATTCTTTTTTTGGTGGTGCTGTTTATAGTAGTGGTAATTTGAGTATATCTGGTTCTGTTTTTAATGATAATTCTATTCTAACTGTTAGTCCTGGCAATTATAATTCTTTTTATGGTGGTGCTGTTTATAATGAGGGTAATTTGAGTATATCTGGTTCTGTTTTTAGGGATAATTCTATTCTAAATGGTGGTCCTGGCAGTTATAATTCTTTTTATGGTGGTGCTGTTTATAGTATGGGTGATGGTTTAGATTTGGTTGGTTCTGTTTTTGAAAATAATTGTATTTTGTCTGATTCTGCGCGTTCTGGGACTGTTTTGTATTTGCGTAATTCTAATGATTCTTTGATTCGTGAGTGTGTTTTCTTTAATAATTATACTTCTAATTTTGGTTCTACTCTTTATTTTGATAATGTTGAGGATTCTGATGTTAATTATAATTATTTTTTGACTAATGATACTCATTCTTTTTATATTTATGAAAATAATAATCCTATTTATGATATTACTACTATTAATGCTGGTTTTAATTGGTGGGGAGATAATAATTTTACTGCTGGTGTTCGTGGTGGTGATGTGAATAATATTAGTTGTGTTAATAATTATTATGTTGTTAATTTAAATTCTAGTTTGATGAATGATAGTCATTTAAATCCTGGTGAATGGGTTAATATAACTTATTTCATGAGTTTAAATGGAACTGATAGTCAAGAAGGATTGGAATATTTGCCTGATTTTAATGGGACTTTGTCTTATTTAAATGGAACTACTGAAACTTTCAATACTAAGATTAATAAAACTGAAAAGTATCAGCTGAAATCTCCACAAATGAGTATTACTACTGCTTTAAGTGTTGATCGTGAATATATAAGTTTATTATTTGATGCTCGAGAAACAGTAAATCTAATTTTGTCTGATTTTGTTGGAAATTATGATGATTTAATAGTATTCAATACTACTGCACTTAATTTCTCTGGTGATAGTATTTCTGGTGTTGAAATTAGTTTTTACTTGGATGGTGCTTTTATTGGTAGAAATATCACAGATGTTAATGGTGTTGCTTATTTACATTATCGTATAGCTAATGCAGGTAACTTTAATTTATCTGTTAATATTACTGGTGATAGTCGTGAAACTTATTTTGGTGATGGTAATTTAAGTAAGTTCTATGTTTCTAAAATAAATAGTAATTCAACTATTGTTGCTGCTAATGTTTCTATTGGTGAGAAGGTTAATATTACTGGTCATTTAGTTAATTTTACTGGAATTGATGGTGTTAATATTACTATTGACGGTGTAAATCATACGGCTAAAGTTGATAAGAATAGTAATTGGAGTTTTATTTATAATACTGCTTATACTGGTCTTGTTAATGTGACTGTTTGTTTTGCAGGTAATAATAATTATTATGGTTTTAGTAATTCTACTAGTTTTACTGTCTATCAGAATTCTAGTAATTCTACTGTTAATGCCTTAAATGTTCATATTGGTGAGAATGTTAGTATTTCTGGTTGTGTGAATGTTTCTGGTCTTGGTGGTTGGAATTTGAGTGTTGTTGTTGATGGTGAGGTTTTTAATGTTACTGTTGATGAGTTTGCTAATTGGTATTTGAATTATACTACTGTTCGTAATGGTTCTGTTGTTGTTACTGTTAGTTTTGGTGGTAATGATAATTATACTGGTTTTAGTAATTCTACTGTCTTTTTTGTGAATCGTAATGATAGTAATTCTAGTGTTAATGCTTTAGATGTTCATATTGGTGAGAGTGTTGTTATTTTTGGTTGTGTGAATGTTTCTGGTCTTGTTGGTTGGAATTTGAGTGTTGTTGTTGATGGTGAGGTTTTTAATGTTACTGTTAATGGTAGTGGTGGTTGGAATTTGACTTATCTTACTGTTCGTAATGGTTCTGTTGTTGTTACTGTTTGTTTTGGTGGTAATGGTAATTATACTCCGTTTAGTAATTCTACAATATTTGAAGTTTTAAGGAATTCTACTAACTCTAATATAGAGTTTAATGAAACGGTTATTGTTATTGGTAATAATGTGACTATTACTGGTCATTTGGAGAATCATACTGGTATTAATAAGGTTAATGTTACTGTTGATGGTGTTAATTATATCAATGTTGATGTTGATGAATTTGGTGATTGGAGTTTAAATTATACTGCTAATCGTTCTGGTGTTGATATCAAAGTTATTGTTAGTTTTAATGGTAATGATAATTATAATAATTTTAGTAATTCTACTATTATTGAGGTTTTAAAGAATTCTATTACTTCCACTATTAATATTGATCCTAATCCAGTTCATATTGGAGATAAAGTAATTATTCATGGTCATTTATCTAATTATAATGGTATTAATTATGTAATAGTCAATATTGATGGTAAAAATCATTCAGTTAAAGTTACTGGTGGAAATTCTCAGTTAAAACTTGCTTTATTTGCTTTGAATCTTAATAATGATGGTGATTGGTCTATTGAGTATAATACTACTCGCACTGGTAATATTACTATTGTTGTTAGTTTCGATGGTAATGATAATTTTACTGGTTTTAGTAATTCTACTAGTTTGGAAGTATTAAAGAATTCTACTAAGTCTACTATTATTATTCCTAAATCTATTTATCTTGGTGAAACTGTTAATATTACTGGTCATTTAGATAATTTTGTTGGTATTAAAGCAATTAATCTCACTATTGATGGTCTTACTGATCTTGTCGATGTTGATGATTTGGGTAATTGGAATTATTCCTATAATGCTTCATATATGGGTAAAGTTGTTTTAGGTGTTAGTTTTGATGGTAATGATAACTTCACAGCTTTCAGTGAATTTGGAAGTTTTGAAGTAAAAAATTATAATGATTCTAATAATTCTAATAATTCTAATGATTCTGACGATAATAATGATTTGACTAATGATACTAATGATACTAATGATTATGGTAATAATACTAATGGATTTAATGATAATGAAAGTTCTATCAATAATAATGGTTCTATGAGTAATAATGAAATAATTATTAGTTCTGTTATGAAATCAACGGGTATTCCTATAATTGCAGTTTTATTTATTATTTTTAGTATTTGCACTATTTTAATTAGAAAACGGAAATAAAATTAAACATTTTTTAATATTTGATTTATTTTAAATCGTTAAAATGGTTAATATGTGTTGATAATTTGTTAATTACTAATTACTAATTGTTAAATATTAGATGTTAATTGCTAATTGTTAAATATTAGATATTAGATATTAATTGATTATTGATTATTTGATTGATTGTTTTTAATTGATTTAATTTAAATCATTTATTTATTTTTTATTTTGTTGTAAACATTTATTTTTACTTATTTTAATCCTTTTTTTAGCTATTGTTTCTCTTGTAAGTTGTTTAACTATGATAATAATGTTAAAATGTTTATTTGAGCTGTTGATGTTGGATATGATGTTTTTGTTAAGAACTATAGGTGTAAAAATCTTGATATATTAGTCAAATATGATTTTAACTGATAATAATATTATAGTGGGAAATTATATTTGAAATAGTATTCTAAGATTAATTAAAAATATTTTTAGGAAATAAAATCTATATTCAATTAAATTTACATAGACTAATATTCTTGGATAAAAATATTAAAAACGAATCAGAAATTGATATGCCAATTGAATTTTGATAGTTAATTTTAAATATTAAGAAATTCATATTTTATTCATTATTACTTTTATTTAATTTTCAATTATTCATTTATTATTTCATTTATTATTTCATTTATTATCTCATTTATTATTTCATTTATTATTTCATTTATTTAGTTTATATTCTTTTTATTTTATTATTTATTACTTTTAATCAATAAAATGGTGATATTATGGATATTTCAAAAAATGTACAACATCAATTAGCTCAATTTCAACAATTACAACAGCAAGCTCAAGCTGTCACAATTCAAAAGCAAAATGTAGATATTCAAATTCAAGAAACCGAAACTGCTATTAAAGAATTAAAAAAAACTAATTCTGATACTGAAGTTTTTAAAACGGCAGGTAATTTACTTATTAAAGTTAATAGAGATGAAATTTCTGAAGAACTAGATGAAAAATTAGAAACTCTTAAACTTAGAGAAAAAACAATGGCTCGCCAAGAAGAAAGAGTTCTTAAAAAACTTCAAGAGATGCAAGCATCAATTCAAGAATCAATGAAAGAAGCTAATTAATTTTAGTTTATTCTAATTAATTTTAATTTATTTTAATTTATTTTAATTTATTTTAATTTATTTTAATTTATTTTAATTTATTTTAATTTATTTTAATTTATTTTATCTTTTTTTTAAGATTATTTGTTTTTATTTATTTTTTTAAATTATATATTCATTATTTTTATTTATTTTTAATTTATATTATTTTTTTTATTTATTTTTATAATATTTCAATGGTGATGATTTGACTAATCTTAAAAAATTAAATCAAGAAGATTTAGAAGATATTACTGAATTTTTATCTACCACTGCTAATAATTTTATTTTTAAAAATGTCAAATCTAAAGAAGTCATAGATTTAGATATTAATATTGATTTATCTTATGATGATGAGTTGAATGTTAAAATAGCTGTTGATTTAGATTTTGATAAGTTTTCTAATGCAAGTTCTAATCTTGCCGATGAAACGATTGATTATACATTAAATAAATTAGATGAATATTTAAATAAAAATTATTATAACTAATTTTACAATTAATTTAAGTTTTATCACTAATTTTATAATTAATTTAAGTTTTATAATTAATTTACAACTAATTTAACATTTATAATTAATTTACAACTAATTTTTACATTATTTTTATGGATTTTAAAAGACCATATCTTGTTTTTTGAGGAATAGCTATGAATAAATCTACAATTTCTACGATTATAATTTTAATAGTCTTAGTTTTTGGAGTTTATTTGTGGGGAGTTACTCAATTTAGTTTAGTTGAGCCAGTAGGTCGTTTAACGATTACTAAAGTTGGCAATCCTGATATGTTTCCTAATCATTCTAATGCAGAGGTATTATCAGAATATGCTGCTAAATCTGGATCTAAATGTGTTTTAGTTGTTCATTATGGTGGAGATTCAAATTATCGTCATTTCCATCAAGATGCTAATAGTATACTGGCTCCTGATGGGGTTCATGTCTTAGAACTTGCTTTTGTCGACCCTTCAACTTATAAAACCTATGTTGATTGGGGAGAAGTTCTATCCTCTTTTATTTTTGGTATTCCTGAAGATAGATATGATTATAAAGCAGATGGAATTTATTTCGATAATTTAGATGGAGCTTTAGGATATATCGATGATTTAGCAAAAGAAAGAGGTCAAGTTGGACCTATTCCAATGTTTTATCATGGAACTGTTAGGGCAGATAATCCTTATATGAATCCTGGCTGTGGTTTTCCATTATACACTCAAATTTCATGGAAACAATATGGGCGATTTGGAGCTTATTTTTACATAGTTAAGGGGTTAATATGGCCTTTTGTTTCAAATCAATATTATCCTTATGAAATTAGTCATTTAGCAGATTTACAACATTTATATAACTATGGTAAATTAGATTATCAATGATTTTTTTGTTATTGTATATGTATTTTTTCATATAATTTTTATTTATCTTTCTATTTACATATTATTCTTCTTTTTCTACTTTTTTTTATTTTTATTTTACATTTTTATAATATTATTGTCTTTTTTTAGGGTATATCTCTATTTTTTAGCATATATTTTTGTTTTTTTCCCATTTTAATCTTCTTTTTTCTATTATTGAATTTAATATTTATTAAATATTTTTAAGTTTGCCTAAAAATTTAAATACTATTAATTTAATAATGATATATATTTAGGTATTCCTAAACAATTTAATAAATATTAGTTTTAATTTTATTGGTTTATTTTTATTGGTTTATTTTTATTGGTTTATTTTTATTGGTTTTAATTTATAATTATTTATATTTTTTCTTATGGTGTTTACATGATTAGTAAAGATGATTTTTCCAATATTAAACATTTAAATGAATTAAATGATGGAGAAGAGGGAATAATTATTTCTTTTAGTGATAATGGGGATGCTGAACTTAAGAGACATCTTCTGGGAATGGGGTTTGTGAAAGGGTCTAAAATTAAAATGGAAAAAGTAGCTCCTTTGGGAGATCCTATGAAATTTAAAATTAAAGGATATTCTATTAGTTTAAGGAAAAATGAAGCTAAAAACATTTTAGTGGGTTTAAATTAGTTTAAATTAGTTTAAATTAGTTTAAATTAGTTTAAATTAGTTTAAATTAGTTTTAAATTATTTTAAATCCGTTTACATAGTTTAAATCATGTTATATTTATTTAAAAATGTTAATTTATTAATTTAATATATGCTATGAGATAATGAGATAATAAAATAATATATTATTTATTTTTATATTTTTTTTAAGAAAAATAAAATTTAGGTTTGCCTAAACATTTATATAGTATAAATTCAAAATTATATTTAGGCATGCCTAAAAATTAAATTTTATATTTAAAATATATTTAGATATTTCTAAAAAATAGATTAAATAAAAAAATTAAGTTATAATAAAAAAAACTTAATTAGGTTATAATAAAAAAAACTTAATTAAATAACTATATTAATTATCTTTTCATGCTAAATGGTGTTTAGATGGTAAATAACGATGATTTTTTAATTATAAAAAATTTAGATGAACTTGACTCTGGTGATGAAGGAACAATTCTTTCATTTAATGATAATGGGGATGTTGAATTAAAGAGACATCTTCTGGGAATGGGGTTTGTGAAAGGGTCTAAAATTAAAATGGAAAAAATAGCTCCTTTGGGAGACCCTGTAAAACTTAAACTAAAGGGTTATTCAATAAGTTTAAGGAAAAATGAAGCTAAAAATATTAAAATAGGTTTGGTTTAATGAATATTAAAATAGGACTTGCAGGCAATCCAAATGTTGGAAAAACAACATTATTTAATCAATTAACTGGTTTAAATCAACATGTAGGTAATTGGCCAGGAAAAACAGTTGAAAAAGCTGAAGGACATTTAAAGTATGGTGAAGACAAGATTGATGTAATAGATCTACCTGGAAATTATGCTTTAAGTGCACATTCTATAGAAGAAATAGTTTCAAGAGATTTTATTGTGGATGAAGGAGCAGATGTTATTATAAATGTAGTAGATGCTACAAATCTTGAAAGAAACCTGTATTTAACAACTCAAATGATGGAACTTAATGCAAATTTAGTTTTAGCATTAAATATGAATAAATTTGCAAAAAAACGAGATTTAAAAATTGATATAAAAGAATTATCGCAATTGTTAGGAATACCAGTTGTTGAAATAGAAGCTATTGATAAAACAGGTAAAGAAGATCTATTAAAAGTTGTTAAAGAAAAAGTTTCTAAACCAACACAAAGTAGCAAAAAACTAGTCTATGGTGCTGAGTTAAATGAACATTTAATTGAACTTGAAGAGGTAATTAAAAAGGATGAAAAATTACTTGATGTTCCAGCAAATTGGATAGCTATTAAACTTTTAGAAAACGACGAAATAATTAAAGAGAAAGTTGTTAAATCTAAAATAAGCAATGAAATATTTTATGAAGTTGAAAAAACTAATAAACATTTTAAAGACGTGTTTGGAGAAAGTTCAGAAGAAGTAATAGCTAACTATAGATATGCATTTATTGATGGTTTATTAAATGAAGCTATTACAAGACCTGAAATTGAAAAACCCACAATAACAGAAAAAATTGATAGTATTGTAACAAATAGAATCCTTGGAATACCAATATTTCTGGTTGTAATGTATTTAATTTTTCAAATAACATTTACTATTTCTGCACCATTCCAGGACTTGATTGAGCAAGGTTTTGGAATACTCGGTAATGGCTTAATGGCATGGTTAGGTGAATCTTATCTTTCATCATTTTTAGTTGATGGAGTTATTGGTGGTGTTGGTGGTGTTCTTGTTTTTGTTCCTGTGATATTTTTTATGTTTTTAATGATTTCAATATTGGAAGATTCTGGTTATCTTGCAAGAGCCGCATTTGTTATGGATAGAGTAATGCATAAATTAGTTGGTTTACATGGAAAAGCATTTATACCAATGATTTTAGGATTTGGTTGTGGTGTTCCTGGAATTATGGCAACAAGAACAATGGAACATGAAAGAGATAGATTATTAACTATGCTAATCATTCCATTCATGTCCTGCACAGCAAGACTCCCTATTTATGCAATGTTAATTGCTGCATTCTTTTCAGCACAAGAAGGAAATGTTTTATTTGCAATTTACTTTATAGGGGTTGTTGTAGCTATTATTGTAGCAGCTATACTTAAAAAAACAGTTTTCAAAGGAATCACAAGTCCATTTGTCATGGAATTACCATCCTATAAAATTCCATCGGTTAAAGGAATTTTATTACACACTTGGGAAAAATGTAGTGGATTTGTTAAAAAAGCAGGAACCCTTATCTTTGCAGTGGCAGTTATTGTATGGGTTCTTGGTAGTTTTCCACTTGGAGTTGAATATGCTGCTCAAGAAAGTGTTTTAGGTCAAATTGGAACAATATTTACTCCAATATTTGCACCATTAGGTTTTACCCATTGGGAATCAACAGTTTCATTAATCACAGGTGTAGCAGCTAAAGAGGTGGTTGTTGGAACATTAAGCTCTGTTTTTGGCGTTGCTGAAGGTGGAGCAGCACTATCTGTAGCATTACATGGAATATTCACTCCATTAACAGCATTTACTTTCATGATATTCTGTTTATTGTATGTCCCATGCTTTGCAGCTGTTGGAACAGTCAAAAGTGAAACAAATTCTTGGAAATGGCCAATTATCATGATAGCTATTACATTTGTGACTGCTTATGTGGTTTCATTCTTAGTTTATAATGTTGGTGTTCTTTTAGGTTATGGATAAGCTTTAAAGATATTTAAATTAGATTAATAAATAAATAACTGAAGATTAAATATATTTATTTTACACTTTAGTTTTTATTTTTATATTATTTTTAATTTTATTTTTATTTTTAATTTTATTTTTAATTTTATTTTTATTTTTAATTTTATTTTTAATTTTATTTTTAATTTTAATTTTAATTTTAATTTTAATTTTATTTT
>JAISIT010000136.1 GCA_031261915.1 Candidatus Methanoflexus mossambicus | reverse complement strand
AAAAATACGCTGGATGAAAATAGAAAAAATAAACAAATAAATATTAAAATCAAAAATTAAGCATTTTTTTAATTATGGTCACTAAAATTTTCTTCCAACCAGTTGATTTTGACAGTGCCAAAGATTCTATGATGATGAATTTAAGTTTAATATTATAAATTGATGTATTTATCATCAATGTTTTGTATGTTCAATATAATTAATATTCATTTAAAATTTGACTTAATTTTTCATATAATAACTTTTTATCTGGTAATTTAGTTTTATATTGAGAGATTAATGTTGGTGAGAGATTTCTGCTTAATGCATATTCTACTACTGTGTCATCTTTGTCGTTACATAATAATATTCCAATACTTGGATTTTCATGCTCTTTTTTCTCATCTCTATCTAATGCTTCAAGATAAAAATTCAACTGTCCTAAGTGTTCTTATTTTGAATTTATCATTTTTTAATTCAAATGCAACAAGACATTCTAATTCTCGATTATAAAATAACAAATCTATATAGAAATCACTATTTCCTACTTGAATTCTATATTCTTCTCCAATGAATAAAAAATCACGACCTAATTCTAAAATAAAACTTTTTAAATTTTTAATCAATGCTTTGAAGTTCATTTTCTGTATGTGATTTGTTTAAATCAAGAAATTCAAAGACATAATCATCTTTAAAATAGTTATTTGAATTTGGATAAACTTCTTTTAATTTTTGGGGAATTTTAATGTCTGAAATCATTGTTCGTTCAAATAAACTTGATGAAATTTGTCTATCAAGTTCTCTTGAACTCTATTTTTCTTTTTTACTCGTTTTTAAATAAAATTCTCTTTCTTCAATAATTTAGTTGTGTTTCAAAGTTGATTAACTTTTTTTAATTGCAAGATGTTTTTCAAAATAAAATTTGTATTTTTCATGATAAAAAACTTATTAAAATTATTCATAATTATTTTAAATACATTATTTTTAAAAAATAAAGTTATTAAGATTAGTATTTCTAATTAAAACTATTAATAATAGAGCATATTAAAATTAAAGCATATTAAAATTCATTTCATGATTTTTTAAAATACTAATCGTGGGAATGGCTAAAATTTTATAAAAAAAATAATATTATTGGATTATTTTATTTTTAATAGCTATTTATCCTCTTGGTTTTTTAAAAGTTAAAATAAAAATTGTTCTTGCACCAATTGACACGGCTCTATCAGCTATTCTTTCTAAAAATCTTGCAGTAAATATTATATCCATATATGCTTTGATATTTTCACTGTCTTCAGACATTAAATCTATGATTTCTTTTAAAATTGAATCAAACAAATCATCAACTTTATCATCATCGTCTTTTAATTCTTTAGCAGTTACTATATTTTGATTTAAAAAAGCATATATTGACTTACTTAACATCATTTGGACATAATCTCCCATATATTGAATTTTTTCATCTAAATGACTTGGAATTTTAACACTATGGGCATTACTTGAGATTTCAGCAATATTTGATAATAAATAAGCTATTCGTTTTAAATGACTTCCTACACGAATTAAAGATTCAACAAAAACTAAATCTCCTGCAAAAGGATGTTCTGTTGCCATAAATCGTATACATTGTCGTTCAAGGTGAAATGAATCTTCATCCAATTTTATACTATTTGCCTTGATTGTTTTAGATTTTTCTTCATCGAATTCACTTAAAAGTTCTATTGTCTTTCTGTGATCTTCAATTATTTTTTTTCCAAGTTCTTCTGCTTCTTCAATAATAGCATCCATACGTTGTTGAAATGATATTCGTGGGTAATTGTTTGTATCCATATTTTATACCTCTATTTTTAAAATTAATTATTAAATTTTTTTAATATTTGAGATTATATTAATATATTACGTATTTTGAAAAATAATATTGTATTATTGTTTAAATTATCAATTTAACTATTTTTAAGTATAATAAAATCATTTTAAGCATAATAAAATCATTTTTTAATATTCTTATTATTAATATTATATTTAATCTCTGTTAAAATAATGATAATTTGTTATATTTAATTTTAAATAAAAATATACTTATTTAATTATATTTAATTATATTTAATTTATTTTAAACTAAATAAAGGAATAATAAAAAAATTAAATAAACATTATTTAAATAAAAGTAAATTAAACAAATAATAAAAATAAAAAAAATGATTTATCCAAATCTTCCAGTGATGTAATCTTCGGTTTTTTTATTTTTTGGTTCTACAAATAGTTTTTCTGTCTTATTACTTTCAATAATCCTTCCGTTTAAGAAGAATGAAGTATACTTTGAAACTCTTGTTGCTTGTTGCATATTGTGTGTGACTATTATAATTGTAAAATCTTTTTTAAGTTTATGGATTAAATTTTCAATTTTAATTGTAGAAATAGGATCAAGAGCCGAACATGGTTCGTCCATTAAAATTACTTCTGGATTAATAGCTATTGTTCTTGCAATGCATAATCGTTGTTGTTGTCCACCAGATAAGCTTAAAGCAGAGCTGTCTAATTTGTCTTTAACCTCATCCCATAATGCTGCTGATTTTAAACTTTCTTCAACACTTTGCTCTAGAAAATCTTTATCATCATATCCATGTATTCTTAAACCATAAGCAACATTGTCAAAAATTGATTTAGGAAAAGGATTCGCCTTTTGAAAAACCATGCCTACTTTTTTTCTAAGTTCCACAGCATCAACTTTTTTATCATAAATATCTTCACCATCAAGACATACTAAACCTTCTTTTCTAAAATTGGTGGTTAAATCATGCATACGATTTAAGCTACGAATAAATGTAGACTTTCCACAGCCAGACGGACCTATTAATGCTGTAACTGTATTTTTTGGGATCTCTATATTGATATCGTGCAATATATGTGCTTCTCCAAAAAACACATTAAAATCTTTTGTAATTATTTTATTTTTCATTTTTCTCAAGTTAAGTTAATTTGATTAAAGTGATAAATTAAAGATTATAAGTTAAAATTAATAATGTAAGTTAAAATTAATAATATAAGTTGAAATAAATAATGTAAATTAATTAAGTTTTTCCCATTATTTTAGATTGATAACGATCAACAACATAATTACTTACAATTGTAATAGCTAAAACTATTATAACTAAAACTGCTGCTGTTCCATAAGCATTATCTAAAGAAATTCCTTCAGTAGCTAAAATATAAAGGTGAAGTGGTAATGGGCGTCCTGGATCAAATATTGAGAGTGGCATTGAAATAGCAGACCCAACAGCAAACATAACGGCTGCTGCTTCTGAAATAGCTCTTGTGAGGGCTAAAATAACTCCTGTAGCTATTCCTGGTAGTGCTGCAGGTAAAACAACATGATAAACTGTTTGCCATTTTGTTGCACCTAAACCAAAGCTACCTTCACGATAAGTATTGGAAATAGATGCTAAGGATACTTTAGAAACCTGTATGATTGTTGGTAATGCCATAATAGCTAATACTAATCCTCCAGATAAAATTGACCATTTTAAATGTAAAAATATTACGAAAAACGCAAGTCCAAACAATCCATAAACAATTGAAGGAATTGATGCCAATATTTCTGTTCCAAAAATTATAATATCAACTAATTTATTTTCTCCAGCATATTCATTTAAGTAAATAGCTGCACCAACTCCAAGGGGAGTAGCTATTATTCCTGCAAGAACAGTTACATAAATAGTTGAAACTATCATAGGGAGTATTCCACCAGATTCTCCTGAATCTATCGGGTTTGAGAATATAAATTCAAAATTAACCACAGGTAATCCTTTTATTAGTATGTATCCAAGAATTATAATTGGGATTAAAACAATGATAATTCCAGCAACAACAAACACTCCTTTCATTATTTGTTGAGCTATTTTAGATGGAATAAATTTTGAAATTTTCATAGTATCATAAATTTAATATTTAATAGAATATTTTCTTTGAATATAATTTGCACACAGAAGTAAAACTATTATAATTAAAAATAAAACAATGGCTGTGGCAAATAAAGCATTATAATGGAGACCCACGGCATAACTTCTCTCTAAAGCAATATTTGAAGTTAATGTCCTTATTGGTGCAAATATTGAATTAGGAATTAATGGAACATTTCCTGCAACCATTATCACGGCTAAAGTTTCCCCAATAGCTCTTCCCATTCCTAAAATAATCGCAGTAATAATTCCAGGGAGAGCTGCAGGAACAATAATATTTTTTATTGTTTCCCATTGTGTGGCTCCAAGACCAAAGGATGCTTCTTTGTATTCATTAGGAACTGCTCGTATTGAGTCATGGGAAATTGAAATTATTGTAGGTAAAATCATTACAGCTAAAATAATAGCTGCAGTAAACATTCCAAATCCAGTCCCTCCAAAATTGTCCCGAACCATTGGAACAAGTATTATTAAACCAAAAAATCCATAAACAACAGAAGGAATACCTGATAATGTCTCAATAACAGGTTTTAAAATTTTTCTTATTCTATTTGGAGCTATTTCTGCCATGAAAATTGCTGCTAAAAGAGATAATGGAACTGCCATAATCATTGAAAGTAATGTAACTAATATAGATCCTATAATCATAGGCAGTAAACCAAATTCATTATTACTTGGATCCCAAATAGATCCAAAAATGAAATTCAAAAGTCCATAAGCATTTAATGCTGGAAATCCTTCAGAAAAGATAAATAAAATAATGAATAAAATAATGATTATTGAAAAAATAGCAGTTATGAAAAGTCCTTTTTCAATTATAAATTCTATTATTCTCTGTTTTTTCATTTTTAATCACCGAGTTTATTAAGAATATAGTTTATTAAAAATATATTAGTTATTTTGCAAGAACAATATGTTTGCTTTGAATAATTTCTTTAGCAGTGCTAGAATTTAACCAATCTAAAAATTCACTAACCATTCCAGTTTTTTCTCCTTTTGTGATAAATAAAAATGGAATTTTAAGAGTATAAGTTCCATCAGCTATTGTCTCATCTGTTGCCATTACACCATCTAATTTTATTGCTTTAACATCATCACTCATGTGAGCATAGGAAATAAAACCAATAGCTCCGGAATCAGAAGCAACAGATTGTTTTACTGCTTCTGTTGAACTTTGAACAATTGCATCTGCCTTAATTTCATCGTCTTTCATTATTATTCTTTCAAATTCACTTCTTGTTCCTGAACCTTCTTCTCTGGTCATTACATGGATTTCTTTATTTTCTCCTCCAACTTCTTTCCAATTATCAACTGATCCTGAGAAGATATTTTTGATTTGCTCACTTGATAAATCGTTAATATTATTTTCATTATTCACACAAACTAAAATTCCATCATAACCAATTAAATACTTAGTAAAATTGTAGCTATTATTAATATCCATTGAACTCATTCCAATATCACTTATGGCTTGCTCTACACTTGTAATACCTAATGATGAACCTCCACCTTGAACATTAATCTTAATATCAGTTTTATTCTCCACAAAAGCATTTGCAAGTTCTTCAGCCACAGGTTGAACCGATGTAGAACCTACAATTTCTATTCTTTGATAATTATTTCCTGGATTTATCATTATAATTATAATAGCAATTAAAATAATAATTCCAATGATGATTTTTATTTTACTTTTAATAATTTCACCATACAATACTTTATAAAAAACTAAATGAGTGAATTTATTATTTAAATTTATTTTATTTTCTTTAATTTCTTTAAATTTTTTAATTTTTTTAAATTTTAAAAAGAGCTTTATGTCATAATCCATAAATCTTATTTTTATAAATCTTATTTTTATAAATCTTATTTTATATCATATTATGTCCATTATATGAATAATATATGGAAATATAACTTCCACTACAAGTAACTATAAAAAAAGTTGGAATTTTTTAAATTTTTTAAATTTTTTTTAAAATTGACAAAAATTGGATTTATATCTTCTGAAATATAAATTTATTTTATAATATTTTCACTACAATTTTGGTTTTATATCTTATAATATATAAATATTATTATTTGATTTTCAAATATGTCATGATTTTTAATATTTATTTATATCCTTGAATTCATTTATATTCATTGATTTATTTCTTATTATATGAAAAACTTGTTTGTATGATTTTTTTTTCATTATTAGAAACATTAGAACTTGTTTTAGGAGGATTAATATTTTTTTTAGATAGATTATTGTTTTCAATATATTTATTTTCCGTATTTTCATATCCAATGTCTTTATTTTCTTTATTTTTATTATCTTTATTATTTTTATTATCTTTATTATTTTTATTATCTTTATTATTTTTATTATCTTTATTTCTAATAAAATTATTATTATTATTATTATTATTATTATTATTATTATTATTATTATTATCATTATCATTATCATTATTATTATTATCATTATCATTATTAATATTGATATTGGTATTAGTATTATTAATATTATTAGTATTATTAATATTATTGGTATTGGCATTATTATTTAAATTAGAAATAGTATTGGTATTTTTTTTAGGATAAAACTTCAATGAGTCAATAAATATTTTAATTGTCAAAATTAACAAAACGATTATTATAAAAGATGCAAAATAAAAGTTATATTCTATAAATAATGGTGCTAAATGATAAATAAAACTAATATCACTATCAACAAGACCTCGAATTAAGACTAATAAACCTAAAAATCCTAAAACTATTCCATATTCTTTATTATTTTCTTGTTTTCGTATAAATAGATAAATACTTAAAATAATTAAAGAAATTCCTATAGTTCTAAAAAGATTATAATTTGTTAAATCTTGTAAAAATAGATAAAATGCACTGTTACCCATAAACGACAATAAATACAGAAATTCAATAGCTATTATTATAATTAAAGGAATTAAAAGAATTATTCTCTCTTCAAAAAAGTGAAAATTCTTGTGTTCAAGTGGTTCTTTTAAATATTGGGAACAAATTTCCATTACAATTGAAGCTATTGCCCCACCAATAATTGTTCCAGTTATTCCTAAAAAACTCGTTGTTACTGTTACAATGCCTCCCATAATCCCAGTAGCTATTATAACATACGCTTTTCCCATATAATAACACCATAAATATTTATTTATAAAAAAAATAGAATTTAAAATTTAATTATTTAATTAAATTAAAGTTAAATTATAACTTAAGTTATAAATTAAAAAATCGTTTTAAATTAAAAAATTTAATAAAAATAGAATATATTGTGAATGTTCCATGATTTAACCCTAAAAAGGATAATAAAAGCCTCAGGGGGGATTCGAACCCCCGACTTCCACCTTACCAAGGTGGCGCTCTACCAGCTGAGCCACTAAGGCAATACTATTTAATAATTAAATTTATTAAATTTATTAAATAATTATTAAAAAATCATTAAAAATTAATGAAAATCATTGAAAATCAATGTTAAAGATATATATAAAAAAAGAATAATGCATGGGAAGGGATTTGAACCCTCGAAGGTCTACACCAAAGGATCTTAAGTCCTTCCCCTTTGGCCTCTCGGGCACCCATGCTCAATATAACTAAATAGTTTAATACTTTATTATACATTTAATGTATAACATAATTAACTATATTTTTTTTCATATATAAATGTATCTATTTTTTTAAATTTTTAATGAAGATTTTTAATGAATTGCATTTAATAATATTAATATAAATAATTAATTTAGTAATAATATAAAAAAATATTTTAATTATAAAAAATAGAGTAAATAAATTAATTAACTAATATAAATTTTTGATTATTTAAATTAATTAAATAACTTTCAAATAACTTTCAAATAACTTTCAAATAAATAAAAATAAATAAAAATAATTGGTTTAACTACAAAAATATATTGTTTATATATTCAAATAATTGCTTAAATAAAAGTATAAATAAAAACTAAAACTTAAAATAGTGATGAAATGAGAATAGAATCGGCTGAATGTGGAAAATGTGGAATTTGTGTGGATTTTTGTCCAGAAGGGCTTTTAGAAAAACAAGGATTTAAGATAGTAATACATGATGGTTGCACTAATTGTAAAAAATGTCTTGAAGGTTGTCCTTTAGGTGCAATAAAATTTGATGATGAATAATATAAAATATAATGTTAATATTAATGAGATTTATTGAATTAATTAATATAATGATGAGTTTTATATAAATATCTTATTAATAGGTACTTGTTAGTTCAATAATATTTAAATTATCTTTAATATATTTAAATTAGGTTTAAATAATGTTTAATAAACTATTTGATTTTATTTCAAATCAGTTTTCAAATCCTCATGGTTTTTTTGGAAAGATTTCAACTTTTATAATGAATAAACTCAATAAAAAACAGTATAAGTTCATATTAGATAATATAAAGATTGAAAACGGAGATATAATATTAGATATTGGTTTTGGAAATGGATATTTAATTAAAAAACTTATATCTAATAATTCTAATAATTCTAATAATTCTAAAAGTTTTAAAAGTTTTAAAAGTTATGAAAGTTTTAAAAACTCTAAAAATTCTAAAAGTAAAAGTTTTAAAGATTCTAAAAATTTAAAAAAGATCTATGGCATAGATATTTCTCAAGACATGGTTAATCAAACAAAACAGAAATTTAAAAAGGAAATAATAGATAACAAAATTGATTTAAAAATAGGGGATGTAAAAGACTTAGATTTTGAAAATAATTATTTTAATAAGATATATACTGTAAATACAATTTATTTTTGGAATGATTTGGAAAAAAGCTTTTCTGAAATTTATAGAACATTAAATAATGGAGGAATTTTCTTAAATGTCATATATTCAAAAGAATGGCTTTCAAAACTAAAAGTTACTGATAATTACTTCA
>JAISIT010000122.1 GCA_031261915.1 Candidatus Methanoflexus mossambicus | reverse complement strand
TTTTAATAATAATAATTTTAATAATAATAATTTTAATAATAATAATTTTAATAATAATAATTTTAATAATAATAATTTTAATAATAATAATTTTAATAATAATAATTTTAATAATAATGGTATATGATTTTTAATTTTGATCAAACTTTTTCTAAAAGTTTGTTTTAATAATTTTAATGGTAATAGTTTTAATTTTATTTTTATTTTTAATTGTAGTGATAAATTTTATTTACTATAAATTTAAAATGATATTATTACTATTTTTAATAAATTTATAATTAGTTTAATTTCACACTTATTTAATCATATATCTTAGTATTTCAAGGCAACATAATGGAAAATCAATCAAATCTTAATGAATTAGAGCAATTTAATAAAGAAATAAGGACTAAAGCTTTAGGTCGAATGAAAAAACGAACTCCTCAGCAATTATCTGGGAGTTGGTTTAATGATGATTTGTTATATTCTGGAATTGGGAAGACTGTATACATAATAGTTCCAACACCTGGTTGTTCTTGGGCTCTTGGAGATTCTGGAGGGTGCACGATGTGTAGTTATATTTCTGACTGTACATTAGAACCAGTTGATGATAATGAAATATTTGAGCTATTTAAAGATGAATTTGAAAAATATGAACTTGTTGGGCAAACAGCAGTTAAGATATTTGCTTCTGGAAGTTTTTTAAATCCTCTTGAAGTTTCTATAAATGTTCGAAATAATATTTTAAAGTATTTGGGGGAAAATGAATTTGTTAGTGAGGTAATTGTTGAATCACGACCAGAGTATGTTGATGAATCGACGATTGATGATGTTTTTTCATTTTTAGGGAATAAATTATTTGAAATTAGTATTGGATTAGAATCATCTAATGATTTTACTCGAGAAGAAAAAATAAATAAAGGTTTTTCAAAAAAAGATTTTGAAAGAGTTATAAATTTAATTAATTCCTTAAAAAATAAATATAATATTAAATCTAAGGCATACAGTTTAGTTAAACCAATACTTACTAATGAAAAAGAAGCTATTGATGAGGCAATTGAAACAGCAAAGTATTGTGGAGCTATTGGAGTAGATAGGATTTCATTTACTCCTACAACAATTCACAGGGGAACATTAGTAGAACAACTCTGGAGAAGGGGAGCTTATCAGCCACCATGGATTTGGACAACTGTTGAAATAATTAACTCTGTTAGAAACGAAATAGCTATTCCGTCTTTTATGGATACATCAGGTTTTGGCTCAAGAAGAGGTCCATACAATTGTAAAAAATGTAATAAAGAATTAAAGCATAGAATAATTGATTCTAACCTTAATCAATCATTAATTGAATATGAATGTGATTGTAAAGGAGAATGGAAAGCTATTGTAAGTAATGCAGATTTAAATAAGTCTAAAACATTTATTCGTCATTTGCCTTTAGTTTAATTAATATTTTTTTTATAAAAATATTTTTTTAGAAACTTATTTATATTAATTTTTAGATATTTAATAGTTAATATATTTTATTTTTATTGTTATTTTTATTAATCTTTGCTTATTTTAGATATTATCTTTTATTTTAATATTATTTTTTATTTTAATATTATTTTTATTACTGGTGTTTTTAATGAAAAGTGGAATAATTAGTATATTAACAATACTTTTGGGGCTTTTAATAATTGGACTTCCATTTTTAGGAATAGAAAGTGCTTATGCAACAATAGGCATTTCAATTCTTTTACTTGGAATATTTTTAATGATTTCTGGAATTGCTGAAGTTGATTACAGTCCTACTCGCAGTATTATTTCAATAATTTTAGGATTTTTAATGTTGATTTTAAGTTTAGGGCTTATATTCCAATTAACTTTATTTGTTGATTTAATGTCACAAATAACATTATTTATTTCTGGAATATTTTTAATGATTATTGGGCTTATAACTTTAATAGGGGATAAGGATAACAAATTTGGCTTTTGGGTAGGCATTTTAGGTGTTTTATTTGGAATGTTTTATATTATTCTTGGTTTACTTATCAGAGATCCTATAATTTTAGGAATATTAATTGGTTTATGGTTAATAATAGCTGGAGTTCTCCGTTTAGCAGATAAATTTTAAACATAAACATTTAAAAGATTTTTTTATTTATTAAAGAATAATATTGATAATATTGATAATAATAATATTTGAGATATTAATAATAATACTAATAATATTAATAATAATAATAATAATAATAATAATAATAATAATAATAATAATACTAATAATTTAAAGAACATAATTATCAGAATATTAAAAAATATAATTAAATATTAAAAATATACTATGATAGGAATTAGTGCTGATTTTGACCCTGTTCATAAGGGGCATGTTAAATTAATCGATAAAGCAAGGGAACTTGCTGATAAGAATAGTAGTGAAGTTGTTATTTATATGAATAAGGGCTTTAGTGCCAACCATGCTCCGTTTTTTACTCCATTTGAAGCAAGAAAGAGAATGGCTCTTGAAAATGGGGCTGATAAAGTTGTAGCTATTGAAGGTCTTCACCATAGATTAACACTTGCTTATTCTGTTCCTATTCGAATAGCTATGATGATTGAAGATGGTGTTACTGATTATGTTGATGCTGCAAATGTTAATCCATCTAAAATCGAAAAATATTCTAAAAAATTTGTTAAACAAGGAATATTTGTAGGTATTCCTCGTGAACTTCCAAATAGAAATGTTATACGATGGTTTGCAGTTAATGATTTTTTAGAGCAAAAATACAATAAAAAGATGAAATTTCATATTATTCCAGAATTAGAGTTTGATGGAAAGATTTCAGGTAGGGAAATACGAAAATCAATTGTTGAAAATGATATGAAGATACCTGATCTAACGAAAGAATTATTACCTGAACCTACAATCCGAATTCTTGAAGAGGAACTTGAAAAAGGAACGATTCCAAGTAAAAGAAATTGGAAAAATATTTATATGAAATTGAATCAATCTTCTCGAGGAGATTTAATGAAAACACCTTATTTAAGTGGTAATGCTTTAAATGCTATTATTAATCGTCGAATGTATAGAGAAGAGGAATCTGTATGGGCTGCATTTAGACGGGCAGGATATGGTCCTGTTTTAACACGTTTAGCTATTAGTGCTCTTGAAGAAAATGTTACCAGAGCAGAAATTGCCAGTTTAATGAAATCCTACGAAGAAAAAGGAGTTATTCCCCCAGAACAAAGTGTTCAAAGGGTTGTTGAGAGAGCATGGTATATTGCATCAGAAAATGAGAAAGGAATAGACGCATTTTTGGCTAATGAAACATTTAAAGAAGATAAAATAGCTATTGATGATTTTCCATTAACTATTGAAGCAGGTTTAAGTTTAACAAGTTTTGAAACTAAAAAAATAGAAAAAAGTATTAAAAATGATAAAAATAATGAGAGTGATAAAAATAATGAAAGTGATAAAAGTGATAAAAATGGTTTCAATGGATTAAAAACAGATATTTATGTTGATAATGATGGAAAAATAGCTTGTCAGATTAAAATAAATAAATTTAAGGTTAAAACTAGATTAAAATTGCCAGCTAAGGAAGTAACTTATATTAGATATTTAATTGATTCTCTTTTTATTCCTATTTCTGCTAAAACAATTTTAAATGATAATAAAATTAGAATTCAGATAACTATTAATATTTAATTGAATATTTTAGTTATAATTTTTTTAAAACCATATCATGATATTTTACATTCAAATCTTTAGCTATTGCACTGCATTTTGCACATAATAAACAATAAATATCTTTTTGTTTTATTTGTTTGTCTATTATTTCTTTATTTATTATTTCTTTATCCATTATTTCTGTTAATCCTTCATAGTTTCCAAGTCCTTTGGAGATTATAAATTCACTTTCATTAAATATTTTTCTAAATTCTGGTGAAAGATATTCATAAACTATTCCAATTGAATCTGTTCCTGTAGTAATAAGTTCTGTGATTTTATCAAGTCCAATCATTCTTCCGTCTTCTAAACAGGCATCATTTAAGATTGGGTTTTCTTTAACAGCATAAATAATCTTTAAATTATAATGTTTTATTAGATATTCAATTAATAATTTATCAAATATGATTTCTCCAGTGTTATCTGCTAAATATAATACTTTGTCATGTTTTTTCAATGTTTTTTTAAATTCTTCAATATCATCAATACCTAATTCTTTATTAATTCCATTATTAATTAGTTTTTCTAAATCTGAAGTTAATCCCAATGCACCAAAGTCTAATATATTTCCAAGAATAGCTGATTTAATAAAACTTTTTAAATCATTATTATTTTTTAAAATAGATTGAAATTTAGGTAGTATATCAATAGCTATTTTATTTCCTAATTTTTTTTGCTTGATATATGGATCATTATTTCCAGTTCTATTTTTAATTATTCTATGAATGTCTGTTCCAATTTTATTTGATGAAGCTCCTTTTTTAAAATTAATTGCTAGATATTTTAAGATTTCTTCAATTATTTCAAGTTTTAAATCAGAATCATTCGTAGCTAAATCTATTGCTTCTTTACTTTGCCTTAAAAAACAAGCTCCACAGTCATAATAAATTTTCATTATCTTTATTTTTATTTTTTATTATTAAAATATGTTTTTATTAAAATATGTTTTTATTAAAATGAAAAGTAGAAAAAAGAAATAAAAAAAATAAAATAAAAATAAATGAGATTTAAATTTTGATTTAATCCTTAATTTTGGAATGTCAAAAGCTTTGTGCTTAAATCAATACTGTTAACTTAAGGATTTTTTTGAATTTTTTTTCTTTTTTGATACTGTTCCACATATTATTCTTTTTAAAAAATTATAAAAATAAATTTTAATTTAAATGATTATAATGCTTTTAATATTTAAAATATTGAATTAACTATCATTATTAATCAATTTAATAATTATACTAAATTTAAAATAATATTACACAAGTTTAATCTTAAAACTATAAAAAAATATTTTAATCAAAATTTTCTAAGATTTTTTCATTTAAAGAAAACTGCAATTAAAACAAAAAATTTATTAATACAAAAATAAATATTTTATAATACATTATTTTTTGATTTATAAAATTTATTGTAACTTATGGAGCAATTTTTATGAAAAAATTACCTATTGGAATACAAACATTTGAAGATATTATTGAAGATAATTATTTGTATGTGGATAAAACAAAATATATTTATGAACTTTTAAACAATGGCAAACCTTATTTTTTATCTCGTCCTCGTCGCTTTGGAAAATCTTTGCTTCTTGATACAATAAAAGAAATTTTTATGGGTAATAAAGAGTTATTTAAAGATCAATATATCTATGATAAATGGGATTGGAATAAAACTTATCCTGTAATAAATTTTGAATTAAGTAACCCAGAAGATGATTTATCATTAACGGATGTTTTAAATGATATTCTTGATGAATTATCAGAAAAATTTGATATTACTCTTAAAAGAAGAACATTACAAAAAAGATTTAAGGAGTTAATTGAAAAAATAAGCATGAAATTTGATGAAAAAGTAGTTATTTTAATAGATGAATATGATAGTCCTATTGTTAGTAATTTAGAAAATCCCAATTTAGTTGAAACTTATCAAAAAACTTTAAACACATTTTATAAAGCACTTAAAGAAAGTGATAGGAATATTAAGTTTATTCTTGTGACTGGAATATCTAAGTTCTCTAAAGTGTCTGCGTTTTCAGCATTAAATCATTTAACAGATATCAGTTTGTCTGAAAAGTATGCTTGCATTTGTGGTTATACTCAAAATGAATTAGAAAGTAATTTTAAAGAATATCTTACCAATTTTGCAGAAGAAAGGGATTATTCTATGGATATGACATTAGAAAGGATTAAATATTGGTATGACGGTTATAGTTGGAATGGTATTGATAATGTTTATAATCCGTATTCTACTCTGTTGCTTCTTGAACAAAAGAAGTTTTATCCTCATTGGTTTGAAACAGGAACTCCAAGTTTTTTAGTTAGTTTATTAAATCATGTTAAAGATATTAGCCCAATTTTAGAACCTTCAACAGTTTACCAAGATGATTTAGATGATTTTGACCCAATAAATATTGATGACACTACCTTGTTATTTCAAGCAGGATACTTAACAATAAAAGACATAGATAAAACCCAAGAAGAGTATAAATACACCTTAGATTTACCTAACTATGAAGTAGAAAAAGCATTAATGAAAAATTTAATAAAATCATATACCAATATTCCAATTAAGCAGTTAATTGAATCTAGAAAAAGATTCTGGAGACAAGTTAATACTGGAGACTGTATCGGTTTAAAAGAAACAATATTGGAATATTTAATGCCAATATCCAACACTCAAAGAGGACAAAACGAAGAGTATTATCATGCTTTAATATTTAGATGGTTATTAACCATGGGATTTGAAGGATACAGCAATCCTAAAACATATATAGGAGAAATGGATGTGGTATTAGATAAAACAGACCCCATAATCATCATAGAGTTCAAACAAAGCAAAACTTCATCAATAAAATACATGATAAACAAAGCATTCACACAAATCGAAGAAAAACAATATGAAAAACTATACCCAAATAAAAAAATAATTAAAATAGCTATTGTCTTCAAAAACGAAGAAATCGGATGTAAAATAGAAAAAAACTATTAAAAACATACTCCCAATTGTTTCTTACATAAAAAAAATTTATAACTCCTCACCATAATTTTGGACAGTCACCTAAATAAAAAATTATAAGTAATATAACAATTAAATAGTTTATTAACAAATATGATGATTTATTTATAATATATATAATACATATAATTTAAACAAAAAAAAATAAAAAATAAAAAAATAGGTTGTTAAAATGCAAAAATTACCATTAGGGCGAGAATCATTTTCTACTATTCGTGAAAATGATTATTTATATGTAGATAAAACAAAACATATTTGTAAACTGATAGAAATTGGAGATATTTTCTTTTTATCTCGTCCACGACGATTTGGTAAGTCATTGTTTATAAGTACTATTGAAGAGTTATTTAAAGGAAATAAAAAGTTATTTAGAGGATTATACGCTGAAAATAACTGGAATTGGAATAAAACATTTCCAGTTGTTAAAATAAACTTTTCTACGGGAGAATATAACTCAGAATATGAATTAAAAATAAGTTTAAATGATACAATTAATTTAATAGCCAAAGAATATGAAATAGAACTGATTAGTAAATCAACTGCGAATAAATTTAAAGAATTAATCATAAGTATTTCTAAAAAAGAAAATAAAAAGGTAGTTATACTTATTGACGAATATGATAAACCTTTATTGAATAATATAGAGAATATTAAAGTTTTAAAAGATAATCATGTGATTATGAGGAGTTTTTATAGTGTTTTAAAAGATTTAGATGCTTATATTGAATTTTTATTTATAACTGGAGTTTCTAAATTTACTAATATTTCTCTCTTTTTTGATTTTAATAATCCTACAGATTTAACTTTGAATGACAATTTTTCAGACATTTGTGGTTATACTCATGATGAATTAATAAATAATTTTGATGAACATATCGAAAATTTAGCGAATAATATAAATGAAAGCAAAAAAAATCTAATTAAACAAATTAATTATTGGTATGACGGTTATACTTGGGATGGTAAAACAAAAATCTATTCTCCGTATTCTACACTTAATTTGTTTGCTTATGGAGAGTTTGATAATTATTGGTTTAATAATGCAACTCCTAAATCATTAATTGGAGTATTAAAAAATTCAGAGGATTATGAATCTGTATTAAAACCTGTTAAAGTTAAAAAATCTATTTTTAACAAGTTTGATTTTGAAGATATTGATCCTATATCGTTCATGTTTCAAACTGGTTATTTAAGTATATGTAAAAAAGAAATTAACATGAATCAGATATATTATACTTTGCAAACACCTAATTATGAAGTTGAAAATTCAATTCTTGATTATTTAATTGATTTAAATGAAGAAAAGATGGATTTAGATAATTTAAAACCTAAAATAATTGAAGCTATTGGAAATTATGATAATGATACTTTTAAAATGTATATGAAGTATTTTTTAACTAATATTCCAGCAAGAATACATTTAGACCACGAATATTACTACCAATCAATTTATTTAGCATGGTTAAATGGATTAGGATTTAAAGGAGAAGCAGAAGCACAAACCAATACAGGATTAATGGATATGTATCTTGAAACACCAGATTTCATTGCAATAGCAGAATTTAAGTTTTCAACAATGAAAACAGTGCAAAGAAAAGGAAAAAGTAAAGA
>JAISIT010000093.1 GCA_031261915.1 Candidatus Methanoflexus mossambicus | reverse complement strand
TTTTTGTTTGTTTTTGTTTGTTTTTGTTTGTTTTTGTTTGTTTTTGTTTGTTTTTGTTTGTTTTTGTTTGTTTTTGTTTGTTTTTGTTTTTGTTTTTTTTTTTTTTTATTTGGTTTTAATCTTTTTTAGCCACTGTCTAAATCAACTTACTTGAAGCAATATTAATTTCATGGATATGTTGGATAAATTAAATTTTAAGCGATTTCAAGGTATTTTTATTTAATTTGAATAAGTGAAAATTGACAATCCCACATAAATTACAAGAACGACTAAAAAGAAACCAAAAATATCAATGTTGAAGAGTATGTGAAATATATTAATAAAAAAGTAGAACAATCACAATTACATAGAAAATTTGGTAATTAATTAATTTTTGATAAAATAATATTAAAAAACACTTAAAATTAATAATATTGATGAATTTATTGCTATTTAAAATAATATTTATATTAAATAGGAATTTTAATTGAAATATAATTTTTAACTCTTTTAATCTTTTCTTTTATTAATATTTTTTCTTAAAAAATTATTTATATAACTAAATATAGAATTAGTATTATTTATTAGTTATATAATTAACATTATTTTTTTATTAATAAATCATGAATCTTTTGAAACAATTAATTGTTATGATTATTTTGAGTATTTATGTGTATTTATAAATTATTTTTTAAGAAAACATTATAATTGAATATTTAACTAATATTTACACTGAGATTTAATTAATATTTATCAATGCTGTCAACTTAAGGATTTTTGATGTAATTTTTTTTATAAAAAAAATGATTATTGTTAAATTTAAAATGACTAAAAAATAATTTTTAATAAAAATTTTGATAAGTTTTTTCTTAAGTTGACAGAAGTGTGGATCTTATGGAAAAAATACTTATAATAAACATTCGGATATTGATTTAATGATAATTACTGAGGAAAAATATCATGAAAAAATAGAAAGAAAACTTAATATATTTCCATACGATATTCATAGTGTTTTTTTAACATTTGAAGAATTTAAAGAAGTGATATTGAAAAAAGAATTCAATGTTGTCAATGAAACAATAAAGAAAAATATTATTTTAAATGGTATTGAAGATTATTATTCATTTTTATTTAATATTTAAGTAAAATCAAATTTAAATTTTATGATTATTATACTTTTGGATAAAAGATTAAAATATCTGAGAATAATATTAAATCATTAAATGAAATATTAATTAAAAAAATTAATAATGTTGGCAATGTAATTATAGAAATATTATTATTTCATATTTTTTTTAGTTTCATCAAAATATTAGTTTTCAAATGCTCTATTGGATTTAATTTATATAGTTTGAAATTTAAAATTTATATTGGTGTTTAAAATGTCAAAAAATAAAGTATTAGAAACATTATTATATTCTGGAAATAACGATTTGTCTATTGAGGTTTTATTTGATGATGAAACTATGTGAACTACTCAAAAAACAATGGCTAATCTTTTTGCAGTTAAATCACATACTATAACTTATCATTTGAAAAATATTTTCAAAGATGAAGAATTAATAGAAAATTCAGTTACTCGAAAAATTCGAGCAACTGGTTCAGATGGAAAAAACTATTTAACAAATTTTTACAATCTTGATGTAATTATTTCTGTAGGGTATCGTGTTAATTCAAAGGAAGCTACTCATTTTAGGATTTGGGCTACTGATGTTTTAAAGGAATATTTAATTAAAGGTTTTGTTTTAGATGATGAATTATTAAAAAATGGTAGAAAGTTTGGTAAAGATTATTTTGATGAGTTAATTGAAAGAATTCGAGAAATTAGAGTTTCTGAGAGGAGAGCTTATCAAAAGATCACGGATTTATATGCTACCAGTTATGATTATAATAATGATCCTAAGATTACAAAAGATTTCTTTGGAGAAGTTCAAAATAAAGTAATTTTTGCTATTAGTGAAAAAACAGCTGTTGAAATTATTAGTGAGCGAGCGGATTCAAAAGAAATATATGGGTTTAACTACATGGAATGGTGCTCCTAATAGCAAAATTCATGCTTCAGATGTTGTTATTTCTAAAAATTATTTAAATCATGATGAATTAAAAAAAGCTGATAGATTAGTTGATGGTTTTTTATCAACTGCAGAAATTAGGGCTGAAAACCAAAGAGAGAATAATGAACCTATTTTATTAAAAGATTGGTCTAAATTGTTAAATGATTATATTAGTTTAAATCAATATGAAATATTAAAAAATAAAGGTAATATTTCTAAATTTAATGCAAATAAAATAGCTAAATTAGAATATGAAAAATATAGAAAGATTCAAGATAGAATATATAAATCTGATAATGATTTAAGACTTGAAGATGTTACCAAAGCTATTAAACGAATTGAAGGAAAAAAAGATTAATGTTTTGATGATAAATGAATTAGTTTAAGTTTAATTCTTTTGAAAAAAGAAAAAAAGATTTATTATTTAAATTAATGCATTATTTTAAGAAATTATTTATAGTATATAAAAGATATTTAATTAATAATTATATTTTATTTATTATTCAATTCATATTTCATAGACTAAACAAATTTAAATGCTATTATAATTTTATAATAAATACTAATGAATTAAAGAATTAGGAGAATTTTTCATGTCATTGTTACCTACTGGAAATCCAAGTTTTAAGAAGATGATTGAAAATGATTATGTTTATGTTGATAAGACAAAATATATTTATGATTTAATTACAAAAGAAACAACTTGTTTTTTATCACGTCCACGACGTTTTGGTAAGTCATTACTTATTGACACAATGTATGAGTTATTTAATGGAAATAAGGATCTTTTTAAA
>JAISIT010000087.1 GCA_031261915.1 Candidatus Methanoflexus mossambicus | reverse complement strand
TATAATTGAATTCAACTCTTCAATATCTAAATTCTCCTCAATATTAAATTTCCTTCCAACAGACATAGATATATATGTATAAGTAATTAGTTATAAAAGTTACGGGATATACTATAATTAAACTTATCTTTCGTTTTTCTTTTTATTTTTCCATTTTTTCCATTTTTTTTCTATTTTTTTGTATTGTAATTCTAAAGTTCATCAAGTTCTATTTTATTTAAATTTAATGGGATCTAAGTGATTTATTCACTTTTTTGTTATGATTTGTAGATATATTCAAGTATTTATAAATATTATTCAATTTAACATTTAAAGTAATAGTGATACCATGTAAATTAATATATTTAAATGTTAATTTAAGATCCAAGAATATAATCTTTTCATTTGACTTTAAATTATGTAAAATAGTCTTAGAATTAGAAGTAAAAGTTTTATTGGAAGTTTTATAAATAAAATCATGAATTTTGCCATTGGTAGTATTATAAGTTCCATTATCTTTAATATTACTTTTATTTGATTTATCATTATTATCATAATCATGATTAGGAGATGTAACATTAACAAATTTACTTTTAGGGTCTTGTTTTCACATATTTAATCACTAAACTTAATTTTAATTAAATTCACATATTAATCATGTATGAACTCATATATTGATACATAGGTAAATTAAAGGGTTATTATCAAAAGCTATTTTTGTGACAAATTATCTTATATATATATTTTTCTTTTTTTTGATTGAAGTTTTGTAATCTCTTAATTTTTTTGTTTTAATGTTAATACAACTTTTAGTGGTGATTGCAATTTTTATTCAAAACTTTTATATATGAATTCAGGAAAATATTATTTTTAAAAAAAATTAATACTTTTTTATTAATTTATCAAAAGTTGATTTTTATTTTTTTTTAAATTTTTTTTTAGAATTTTTAGAATTTTTACTTTTAAAATTTTTAGAATTTAATTGTAAAGGTGATTTTTAAATGAAAATTAATGAACCTGTTTTGTATGATTTAGATGTTGTTTTAGAGTCTGATGAAGTGAGAAATAATCGTAAAATGAATTATTCTCCTTTGAATGACTTTCTATTTAAGCGTTATATGGGAAATGAAGAAGTATCTAAGTATTTTATTGATGCCATTTTAGATAACTTCGATTTTAGAAAAACTGAAGATTTTAGAATAATTCAAAACACATTCATGAAAAGCACACAAGACGAAAAAATGATGATCGTTGACTTCATGGCAGAAGATGAAACCAACAGGAAATTCATTGTGGAAATGCAAAGACAAAACGAAAAATGCTTCAAAAGACGAGCCAACGCATATCTCGACAGAAGAGTATTAGAATCCATAGACAAATATGGATACGAAAATATAAACATGCATTTTTTAATATCCATAGTCGACTTCAAATTCTGCCAAGACGGAACCTACGACCACAACATATATAAAAGAGATAGAACAAATAGTAATTGCAAAATAACAGACATACCACAAATAATTGTCTTAGATTTAGTAAAATTTCGAAATAAAAAAAATAGAAATAAAATAGACTTAAACAACCCACTACACCAAATAATGGTCTTTTTCAACAAAAATACACTAAAAGAAGAATTCAAAGAGGTAATACTAATGACTCCACAAGTAAAACTCGCACACACAATAGCACAAAACGCATTAGAAACTCCAGAAGATATATCACAATACAAATACATCGAAGGAAGAATACAATCCTACAAAAACGAATTAAAATACCGAGAAGAAGAAGGTAGAAAAGAAGGTAGAAAAGAAGGTAAAGAAGAAGAAAAAAGATCTTTTGCTTTAAATCTTAAAAATAAAGATTTTGATATAGAGTTAATTTCAGAATTAACATGATTATCCATAAAAGAGATTAAAAATTTATAATTTTTTATTATATTATATTATATTATATTATATTAAACATCTTTATTTAAAATATTTAAAGATGTTATTATCTTTTTTTTAAATCTTAATATATTAAATAGCTTTTTAATCAAACTTAGTGAACTTTAGTATCTAAACAATTTAGAAACAAAAGAAATAGAAAAAATAAAAGATCATCATGCTATTTTAAGATGAATACATTATTAAAACATTATTAAAACATTATTAAATATATTGATGATAAAATAAAAGTAATATATATTGATATTTGTGGGTATTTAAGATATTTTGTTAATTATAAATAATTTAGAAACTTAATTATTTAAAAAAAGCGAATAAAGGGAATAAACGAGAATAAAGGGAATAAAAGAGAATAAAATAGAATTAATAAAGAAATTAATTTAAAAAAATTTAAAAATAAAATCATAAATGTTTTAATAGTTTTTTTGGATTATCCATTAATGCTTTTTCAGTTTCTTTTTCATTTAATCCAGCACCTAATCCAACATTTTTTCCTGTTTCATAATTCATTAAATCTTCAGGAGCATGTCCATCACTGTTTATTAAGAAATTAGCACCATATTTTAGTCCTAAATTAGCTATATGTCCATTTGAAAGTGAATGTCCTTTTCTTCCACTAAGTTCTAAATAAATATCATTGTTCACGGCTAATTCAAGTTCTTTTTCATTAATAATTCCTGGATGGGCTAAAACATCAACATATTCACATTCAATAGCTGCAAGGTTAGTTCCACTAATTACAGGTTCTGCTAAGGTTTCTCCATGAACAAGAACTATTTCAGCACCTAAATCCTTTGATTTTTTAGCTATTTTCGCTATTGATTGAGTTGGAACATGAGTAATTTCAACACCAGTAATTACTTTTATATTCCAATTGTCATTTACATCTTCAGCAGCTTTAACTATTTTATTTATAATATCTAATTTTGACATATCTACATGGTCTGTAATAGCTATTGTGCTATGTCCTAAAACTTCAGCTCTTCTTGCAAGTTCACTTGGCAATAGCTCTCCATCACTAAAAAGACTGTGAGTATGTAAATCTATTCTTTTATTCATTTCATTTTTATTCATTTCATTTTTATTAATTTCATTTTTATTCATTTCATTCCTCTGTTTTCATTAATTTTTCTAAAAGCGATTATAAAAACAATTTATAATCGATTTCCAAAACTATAATATGTTAATTTTATTTATATATGGTTTTACAATATTTAAATTTAATAAAAATATATTAAATATATCAGTAAAATTTATTTCAAATATTAATTAATTTAACTAAAATATAAGTCTTCCAAATAAATGATTTCCAGTTATGTAATTAGCTGCAATTATGAAAATAATTATAATTACGATAAAAATTACAATCAAAGATATTGTTTTCTTATCTAAGTTCATGAAAAACCTCCAATATATACAAAAAGTAACTATTTCAATGGAATAAAAATAAAATAAAATAACAATATTATATTATTAGTTTAATAAAATATATATTTATATGTTTCTGATTTATTATTCATTCCTTTAAAATTAATATCTCTATTTATTTTATTATACTTTATCTTTTAATCCTAGTTTTATTTTTAAACCATAAAAATTTTATAAACTCTTTAAAACACCCTGAAGTTGTAAAAATTATTTTATTTGGGTCTGTTGCTCGTGGGGATGATACTGTTGATTTTGATATAGATATTCTCATTGTTACAAATAAAAAGTCAGATAAACAGCTTATTCTTGATTAGGTTTATGATAAATTTATATATGTTCTTATTAAAACAGGAAAACATATTTCTGTTAAATTTAAAGAAAATAATATGATTTTAAAAACTATTTAGATAATTAAAAAGTATTTGTAATGAGTAATAAATTATTAATATAATTAAAACATATTTATAATTAGATTATTAAATTAAAAAGTATTTATAATTAAAAAGTATTTATAATTAAAGAGTATTAATTTCATTTAAAATTTATTATATTTTAAAAAACAAATAGTGGTTATTTTTCATGAATAATAATAATAATAATAATAATAATAATAATAATAATAATAATTTTAAAAAAAAAGAGTTTAAATCAACTAAAATATATTTTTATCTAAGGAAATTTAATATAATTCTTTCAATTGTATTGATATTAGTTGTTTTGCTTCATGGAACAATTGGAAGTTTAATTTTATCTAATGTTCTTACTTATGTTGATATGAAGATTATTTCTTGGCTTGCTGTTGTGTTGTTGATTATTCATACTGTTTTAGGAATAATATTTACAAAAGATGCAATTGTGAGTGTTAACGGTGAAGGAAAATGGTATTTAAAACAAAATAGCTTGTTTTGGACTAGACGAATAAGTGGTATTTTAATAATAATATTGTTGTTTTTCCATATTTCATTATTTGGAGGAATGGTTAATGGAGAATATGTTCTTTTTGAATTTACGTTAATACGGCTTATAGCTCAGATATTACTTATTACATCTCTATTTGTGCATATTTTTGTTAATGTGCAACCTATGTTAAGTTCTTTAGGAATAATTAAATATAACGAGTGGAAAAGAGATATTTTTCTTATTTTGTCTATATTTTTACTATTATTTGCAATAGCTACAATACTTTATTTTATTGCTTGGCAATCAGGGTTTATGTCTTAATAATTTTTCATATTTTTAATATATTTATTTAAATAATGAATAATATTGGTTATTATTAAATTTAATCTTGTTATATTTGGGGTTATTAAATTTAATCTTATAATATGTAATATTATTAGAATTAATATTATTAAAAATGATGTTATTAGAATTAATATTATTAAAAATAATATTATTAAAATTAAGAGTATCAATTTTATCAATAAAAATAAAAATTATTGAATATTAAAGGTAATTATCATGAAAAAATTAATAATTATTGGTGCAGGACTTGCAGGGCTTTCTGCTACTATAACTGCTTGTGAAAATGAAATTAAAGATGTTAATGATTTAAATAATGAAAATACTAACGATAATGAAAGTAATGTGAATAATATAAATATTGAAATAATATTGGTTTCAACAATGCCCTCTGAGAGAGCACAATCAGTTATGGCAGAAGGAGGGATAAATGGAGCACTTAACACTAAAGGTGAAAATGATAATGTCAATCAACATTACGAAGATACTTTAAAGGCAGGTTTATATCTTGCAAATCCTAATGCAGTTAAATCTTTAACTGATAATGCTCTGGGTATTATTCAAACTCTTGATAAGTATGGGGTGATGTTTAATCGAGATTCTAATGGTAATATTGATTTAAGAAACTTTGGAGGTCAAAAAAAGAAAAGAACCGCATTTGCTAAAAGTAGTTCAGGAAAACAGATTATGACTGCTATGATTCAAAAACTAAGAAAATACGAAGATATGGGTTTAGTTAAAAGATATAATTCTCATAGTTTTCTTGAATTAATTAAATTAAAAGATAATATAAATAATATGGAAATTTGTAGAGGTTGTCTTGTAATTAATAATTATACTAATGAAATAATTCCTATTTTTGCCGATGGAGTGATAATAGCTAGTGGTGGGCTTCATGGATTATTTAATAATATTACTGGTTCTTTAGATAACACTGGAATTGTAACTGCTAATCTTTTTGCAAATGGAGTTTTAATAGCTAATGGGGAATTTATTCAATATCATCCAACCACATTAAAGTTTCATAAAAAGCATTTATTAATAAGTGAAGCAGCACGTGGTGAAGGTGGTAGGTTATTTGTTTATAAAAATAGAGAAAAATATTATTTTATGGAAGATAAATACCCAGAATTAGGGAATTTAATGCCTCGTGATGTTGTTTCTTATGAAATATGGAATATTTTAAATAATGGTGATTATGATGATAATATAGTGTATTTGGATTTAACTGAACTTCCAGAAGAGGTTTTAGAAAATAAACTATCAGATATTGTTGATAATTGTAAAACATTTTTCAATATAGACCCTAAATTTGAAGCTATTCAGGTAATTCCTGGAATTCATTATTTTATGGGTGGAATTAAAGTAGATCAATATCATAGAACCAATGTTAAGGGTCTTTATGCTGCAGGAGAGTGTGCTTGCCAATATCATGGTGCTAATCGTTTAGGTGGAAATTCGCTTCTTGGTGCGATATTTGGAGGTAAAATAGCTTCTGAAACATTTTTTAATGATATTAATGATATTAATGATTATAAGAAAGAAAATAAAAATCATGACAATCTAATTCAGTCAAATATTCTTACAAAGTTTAATGAAAAAATAGCTATTTTAAAAGAAAAAGATAATAACTATCCATTATCTACATTAAAAGAAGAAATGGGAAATATTTTAGAAAATTGTTTAGGAATAGTTAGAGATGAGGAAACACTTAAAAATGGATTAAAAAATATAAATAATCTTATTAAAAAAGTAAATGATAATTATGATCCTACAAATGGGTTATATGAAAATTTCCATATTAAAAATCAGTGTTTACTTTCAAAAGCATTGATACAATCAGCTTTAAATCGTAAAGAAACAAGAGGTGCTCATAAGAGGAAAGATTATTCAAAAACATTAGAGTTTTATAAAAAAACTACAGTTGCTAACTATATTGGGTTTAGTAATGATAATAATATTATAATTAATAATAAAAATGATAATGAAGAAATTGAGAAGTATAATGGAAATAATGATAATGGAAATGATATTGGAAAGATTGATATTTATTTTGAAGATATTCCTGAATTGAAAAATGAAAAATAAGGAGATATGTTCATGGTAGTTGTTAATATTAAAATAAAAAGAACTTCTTTTGAAAATGATAAGGAAAATAGCTATTTTCAAACATTTGTTTATGATGGAGATATTAATTCATCCATTGCATTTGTTATAGAGGATATTAATTCTCGAAAAGATATTATTGATGTTAATGGTAAAAAATCTTCTAAAATAAATTGGGAATGTGGATGTTTACAAAAAAAATGTGGTGCTTGTGGAATGATTATTAATGGTAGTCCTTCATTAGCTTGTTCTTCATTTTTAATGGATTTTTTGGATAATAATAACAGTAATAATGATAAAGTTAATAAAAATAATAATATTAATAATAAAAATAATAATATTAATAATAAAAATAATAATATTAATAATAAAAATAATAATATTAATAATATTGATAATGTTAATAATAAAAATAATAAAAAAAATAATAATATTTCAAAAACAATAACTTTAGAGCCATTAAGTAAATTTCCAACAGTAAATGATTTAATTGTAAATAAAAAGATGGTTTTTGATTCTTTAAATGAAATGAAATTATATCTTGAAAGTGATGCTAAATTAAGTAAAAATCAGCATGAATCAGAATATCAGTCTTCTCGTTGTTTAATGTGTGGTTGTTGTTTAGAAGTATGTCCTAATTTTAATCTTGAAAATGACTTTAATGGTGCATTGTCTATGGTTAACGCATTTAAACTTTTAATTCAAGAAAAAGATGAGAAACATAAAGAAAAAATGATGGACGAATATAACAAACATTATTATGCTCATTGTGGCAAATCTTTATCTTGTAATGATATTTGTCCAATGAATATTCCAATAGAAGAGCTATTAAATAAATCTAATGCCATTGCTGTTTGGAAAAGAAAAATAGATTAATATTAGCTATTTTAAAACTATTTATCATAAAATTTTTAGTTATGTTTCAAAATGGATTAAATTTTTTTATTTTTATAACTTTTTAGTGTAAAAGATATTTTCTAAAGTAAATGATATTTTTTTAAATATATAATAAGCAAATATTTATTAATTAAAAAAAACTAAGTAAAAGTTATATATTATATTAAAACAATGAACCAAAATAATAAATAATAAATAATAAAGAATAGCTAATAGCTAATAATTAATATTAAATAATGAAAAGCATAGATATATGGGAGAAATAAAATGAAAAGATTACCAAAGGGAATCTCAGATTTTGCAACAATTCGAGAAAATGATTATGTTTATGTGGATAAAACAGAATACATTTATAATCTTATTGCGCCTGGATTAAAATATTTTTTATCTCGTCCACGGCGATTTGGCAAGTCATTACTCATAAGCACATTAAAACAATTATTTGAAGGAAATAAAAAGCTATTTGAATGATTATATATTTATGATAAATGGGATTGGAATAAAAAGTATCCTGTAATAAATTTTGAATTAAGCTCTCCAGAAGATGATTTGTCCTTAATTAATGTTTTAAATGATATTCTTGAAGAGTTATCAGAAAAATTTGATATTACTCTTAAAAGAAAAACATTACAAAAAAGATTTACAGAATTAATTAAAAAAATAAGCATGAAATTTGATGAAAAAGTAGTTATTTTAATAGATGAATATGATAGTCCTATTATTCGCAATTTAAAAAATCCAGAATTAGTTGAAAATTATCAAAAAATTTTAAATGCATTTTACGAAGCAATTAAAGAAAGTGATGGATATATTAACTTATGTTTTGTGACTGGAATATCCAAGTTTTCTAAAGTGTCTGCATTTTCATCATTAAATAATTTAACTGATATTAGTTTATCTGAAAAGTATTCTTGTATTTGTGGTTATACTCAAAAAGAATTAGAAAGTAATTTTAAAGAACATATTACTTCTTTTGCAGAAGAAATGGATTATTCTAAGGATATGACATTAGAAATGATAAAATATTGGTATGATGGTTACAGTTGGGATGGTGTTAATAATGTTTATAATCCTTATTCTACAATGTTACTTTTTGAACAGAAGAAGTTTTATCCACATTGGTTTGAAACAGGGACTCCAAGTTTTTTAATTAGTTTATTAAAACATGTTAAAGATATTAGTTCTGTTTTAGAACCTTTCACTCTTTATCAAGATGATTTAGATAGTTTTGACCCAATAAATATTGAGGATACTACCTTGTTATTTCAAGCAGGATACTTAACAATAAAAGACATAGATAAAACCCAAGAAGAATATGAATACACAATGGATTTACCTAATTATGAGGTAGAAAAAGCATTGATGAAAAATTTAATAAAATCATACACTAAAATTCCAATTAAACAACTAATTGAATCTAGAAAAAGATTCTGGAGCCAAGTTACTACTGGAGACTGTATTTGATTAAAAGAAACAATATTAGAATATTTAATGCCGATATCAAATACTCAAAGAGGACAAAATGAAGAGTATTACCATGCTTTAATATTTAGATGGCTATTAACCATGGGTTTTGAAGGATACAGCAATCCTAAAACCTATATATGAGAAATGGATGTGGTATTAGATAAAACTGACCCCATAATCATCATAGAGTTCAAACAAAGTAAAACTTATTCAATAAAATATATGATAAACAAAGCATTCACACAAATAGAAGAAAAACAGTATGAAAAACTATATCCCAATAAAAAAATAATCAAAATAGCTATTGTTTTCAAAAAAGAAGAAATCGGTTGCAAAATAGAGAAAAATTATTAAAACTATAAATTTTTATTCTAATTAAAAAGTTAATCAACTTTGAAATACGACTAATTTCTTAAATTTATTTTTTAGTTTTTTTTTAGTTATTTTATAAATTTCTTTTTTCATTAAATTCTTTTTTCATTAAATTCTTTTTTTAATAAATCCATGTATACTTCGTCGTATGTTTCATTATTTATTGAATAAGCTTCTCTTCTTTTGCCAATAATTTTAAATCCAATGTTTTTATACATAGATATTGCTTTTTTATTGGAATCAATAGCATATAGCATAAGATTATTTAAGTTTAAAATGTTAAATGCAAATTCAATAAGTAATTTTGTAGCTTCTTTTCCATAACCTTTTGATTGAAACTTTTTATCTAATAAAATTCCTAATGTAACTTTTCCGTGAACAAAATCAACATCATACAATAATCCAATTCCAATAGCTTGTTCTTTTTCATCTATTTTTTCTGTTTTGTTATTTATATAATCGTTTTTATCTTTCTTATTTTCTTTATTTTCTTTATTTTCTTTATTTTCTTTATTTTCTTTATTTTCTTTATTTATTTTATCTATTCTATTTATTTTATCTATTTTATTTATTTTATATTCTTTATTTGTTTTATTTTCGTTAAATGTTTTGTTTCCTTTTTTAACTATAACAAAAAAGAATTTATCTGGACTATTATTATAATCTTCTATATATTTTGCTTGATTTATTTCATCATAAACAATATGGCTTCTACCGAAAGTTAAATTAATTTCAAAATCATTTAACCAATTATTATATAATGAATAATCTTCTTTTTGGGGTAAACTTAAAAATATTCTATTTCCATTTAATTTATTAACATAATCCATTTATTAAACCTCAATATCATTAATTATTTTTAAATATCATTAAATATTCTTAAATATCATTAATTATTATTATTAGTTATTATTAGTTATTATTATTGAAATATCCTTAATATATGCTTAAATATTTATCATTTATGTATTAAATTGTTATTTTAGCAATATATTTTTTTAGTAATACCTCTGGGCGATAAGTTAATTTTGCTTGTCTAAGTCCTTCAATTCCGAGGTCTTCTTCACGATTAATGAATTTATAGTTTGCCCATTGTTTTTCACAAAATTCTTGGTTAATGCAATTATAAATACCTTCAAATTCAGTGTTTGCTCTTTCTGAATGGATAATAACGGTATCTTTAGTTAATTCTTCTCCAGTAGATACTCCAGCTATTTTTCCATCAATTCTAATAATACATCCTTTAATACCTAATTCAAATAGATTATCAAACATTTCTGTCATGGCAATAATCTCATCTTTGTCATTATTAGTATTTTTAATTATGTTTATGGTGAATTCTTTTGCTTCTACTAAATTTGTGGGGTTAATTTCTTCATATTGATAGTTGTAATTGTTTTTGAACTTTTTAACCCATCTTCGTTTATTTCGTAATTTAGAACCAGATAATGTAATTAATTTTTTTGAAGTGTATATGTAATCAAATGAATTTCGATTTTCTACTATTGTAAATTCTTTTATAGTTTTTTCTAAACATTTTTTCATTTCTGGAAGTATTGGTTTAATAATTAAGCTATTGTTACCTTCTTTTTTAAGAACTTCTTTTATTAAAGTTAAAGACTCTTTAACATCACATCCTCCATAGGGAAAATGGCAAAATGATTGGGTACTGTTTCTTAATTTGCCTTTTATACATAAACAATCATTAATTATTGCATATTCATATTTATACGTTTTTCTCCACATAAATAGATTAGAAAAATTCTTTTCTGCATTGTTGAAATCATTTTTATTGAAATATTCATCAAATACATGTTTGTCTGATAATGATATTGGTTTAAATTCTATGTCTTTCATTTTATCTTTAATTATTGTTATTTTTATCGTTATTTCTAATTTTATTTTTAATTTTAATTTTATTTTTAATTTTAGTTGTAATTTTATTTTTAGTTGTAATTTTATTTTTAATTTTAATTTTATTTATAATCTTATTTTTAATTTTAATTTTATTTATAATCTTATTTTTAGTTGTAATTTTATTAATAATTTCATTAAGGGTTATATTAATACTTTTTTTTATAATGATGATATTAATGCTTTTATTTTGATTATTGGCTCTTTTTTATTAAATTTAAAGAATTAATACATGCGATATTTAATATTTTAAAAAGTTCTTCTTTTTTTATATCAATATTTTCACAAATATAATTTTCCCATTGAATTTCTTTTTCTATTAATTCTTCAACTTCTTTTTTACCTTTATCTGTTAAAAATAGCTTGTAAGAGCGTCTATTATTTTCATCAAGTTTTTTTATGATTAATTTTTTATTTTCTAAGATTTTAAGAGATCGTGATGCTCCACATTTATCAGTTCCACAAGCCGAAGCTATTTTGCCTTGAATAGAACCTTCATCATGGTAAATATGTAATAATAATTCATATTGATTATAACTAATATTTTTTTCTTTTAAATATTTATTTATAAAAGCTTGATGACTTTTATTGAGTATCATAATATGACAATTTAAATAATGATTTATACAATTTGTATTTTTATTTGTGGTCATTTTAAAACTCTAAATTGGTATTAATTTTTTTATTAAATATCATGAATTATATTATCATAAATTATTATCATGAATTATATTATCATAAATTATATAACTTATAAAAATATAAATAGTAATAAACTAATAAAATTATTATTTATTGTAAACTTTAATATTTTATATTATTGTAAACTTAAATTATTATACTAATTATCTATATTAATATATGTATATTATATATGATTGTTATCATTTATAACTGTTGTCATTGTTAACTTATCATTTAAATATTAGTTATTGTTCATAATATTAAAAAATAGTAATTTAAATATT
The DNA here is from genome assembly GCA_031261915.1 of Candidatus Methanoflexus mossambicus. Lineage (GTDB taxonomy): Archaea > Methanobacteriota > Methanobacteria > Methanobacteriales > Methanobacteriaceae > Methanoflexus > Methanoflexus mossambicus. The sequence goes on along the minus strand of JAISIT010000087.1, from coordinate 1,537 downwards.
AAAAAATAGTGAATCTATTAAAATATGGTAATAATAGTATAATAGGAGTAAATTATGAATGTATTTAATGAAATTACAGTTCCATTTAATTTGGAGATATTTAATTTTATAAATCATGGATTACAAAATAGCTTTTTTGATTTTATTTTTCCAAGAATAACAGATCTTGCTCAAGAAAATTCGATTATGCTCTTTTGTTTGTTGATTCTTATAATTGGAGCTATTTTTAGAAATAAAAAAATTATATTTGTTAGTGTTTTGGCTTTTTTAACATTATTTATAGATTTATACATTTTAAATATTTTAAAAGCATATTTCGCACAAGCAAGACCATTTGCAGTTTTAGATAATGTGCATCTATTACTGGATTTAAATAAAGTTAGTTCTGCAGCTTATTCATCTTTTCCATCAGGTCATGCATCAAATATCTTTGGATTTGCAACTGCTGTTGGAGTAAACATTGATTTAAAAATTAAAGGAAAAGTATTTAAAAGTGGATGGATTCTTTTTCCAATAGCTATTTTGCTTGCTATTGTTAGAGTTTATATTGGTGTTCATTGGCCTTTTGATATTTTAATTGGAGCTATTTTAGGTATTTTAACTGCTTTAATATTAACTACAGTTTTTAAATTAGTTTTAAGAAAATTTTCAATAGAATTTTAATACTTTTTTTTCTTTTTTTTTCTTTTTGTCACTACAAAGGATTTCCATTTTTCAAAAAAGATCCAAATCAAAACACAAAATATATAAATTAAAACAAAAAAAAGTAATATTAATATAATATAATATAATTGTATTAAAAAACTATACAAAAAATAATATCGTGAGAAAAAAAACGATGATGTCCCTTTAATTTAGTGGTATTTATGGTGATATGGATATGTTAATAGTTCTTTTAATGTCCATATATGTTTTGTTTTGCCTATGGACATCATAGGCGTTTGTTGATCATATTTTTTTATTACATTGGTTTTTATTTTACGTATATTTTCTTTTTTTAGTGAGTGGTGTGTTCTTACGTAAGTTATGGAATACTTTATGTATATTTAGGATTTTTTGTGTTGATTTATCGTTTTTGGGGAATGCTATGGTTTTTCTTGAGAATCTTTTGATTTCTTGTCTGATATTTAGATTTTGTCGTTCAATATAGGATGTTGAAATTTGTGATTTGTCTATTTCTTCACTTTTTCCGTAGACAATTTCTTTGCGTATATTCGTTATTTTATTTCCAACTCTTGTTTTAATAACTTTTGCATATTTTAATTCTTTTTTAGGTTCTTTTTTAGGTTCTTTTTTAGGTTCTTTTTTAGGTTTTTGTAATCTACCGTTCTTTATTATTCGTTCAGGAGGTATGATGTCACAATATGTATTTAATAATGATTTTTTATAAAATTTTCTACCATCAGTAACAAATAAAGGTAAATTATTTTCATTAATAACCTTGGAAGTTTCTTCAACTAATCTATCTGATGATTTTTGACTCATATTATCAAAAATAGAGGATAATATTACTTTATGCTCTGGATCAAAGCTTAAC
>JAISIT010000085.1 GCA_031261915.1 Candidatus Methanoflexus mossambicus | reverse complement strand
TTCTTTTCTTCGTTAAAATCAAGAATTAAATTATTATCAATAGCTATTTCATTGATTGATAAAACTTCAACAAGATATTTTGATTCTAATTCTTTTTTTAATTTTTTTAAAATTATTAGATATTGTAGTTTTACCTGTTCCAGGAGTTCCACTAATAAAAACAACATTATAATTTTTCATTTAATCACTAAATAGAATTATTATTAATTTGTCCAAAAAGCAAATATTAATAAAATATCTAAGTATTATTTATTACTTAATAATTTTCCTAAAAATATCATTTATTTAATAAATAAAAATAATATTTATATGAAAAAAGTTTAGTAATTAGCTATATTTATATTAATAATATTAAAAATGTAGGAAAGTGAGAAGTTCCTGATTATTTAAGTTTTCTTAAGTATCAGGAAAATGGATATTGCATAATAACAAATGGCAATTAAATAAAAGATTAATGACAATATTAATACAATTAAATCCATATCACCACCTCCACTATTTGTTAAAAGTAGAGTATAGTGGTTAAGTAAGATTAATCTCTACTTTTACATTATTTTTAAATTGATAGATAAAAAATCTATAAAGATTTGAAAAAATGACATATTAAAAAAATATGCTTAAAAAGTATATCTCCTCACTAACCTACATAGTAAAATATTACTTTAAAGTATTAAAATAATAACTAATAAAAAAGAAATCGAAAAATTTATATATAATAAAAATAAAAATTTAAATGTTAAGTAAGATTGATCTGAAGCCACCATATATAAAATTGTGGTGGCTTTTTTTATTTTATATTGTTTAAATCTATTTTTTTAAAACTTTAAATTATAAACTTATTCTTTTTTTATTAAAATAAATGTTAATATTATTTAATAAGGATTTATTTTAAAAACCAATCAAGGAAGTCAACATTCCCAATCGGTAAACTACTTTTATCTTCAATTATTTCAATAGCTATTCTTGTTATCTCCTCTATTGTTTTATTTGTTGTATCTATTTCATTAAGCTTGTTTTCATAGAGTTCATATCCTTCAGAGGAACATAATCCTAAACTTTCAGATTCTAAATTATCCTGAATCTTTTCTTTGATATACTTACGTTTTTCAAGTCGATTTTCTAATATTTTTGGATTTAAACGAAGAACTATAAGTTTATCGCATCCATTCAGCAAATGAGTGATATGTCCTTCCACGATAAGGATTTTAGGTTTAATAAGTTTAGTATTGTTCTTATTTTTTGAAATAAAATGATTATATTGATTTTTATAATTATCAATTATTTCATTTAATTTAATATTAAGATTGTTAATATCTATGACTTTATAATTCTTTTCTTCGTTAAAATCAAGAATTAAATTATTATCAATAGCTATTTCATTGATTGATAAAACTTCAACAAGATATTTTGATTCTAATTCTTTTTTTAAATTATTAGCTATTGTAGTTTTACCTGTTCCAGGAGTTCCACTAATAAAAACAACATTATAATTTTTCATTTGAAAACCAATTAAAAAGTAATATTTACATGAAAAAAATTATTATTAAAATTATGAATTTTATTATAACTAAAAGAATTTGAAAATATAAGAAAGTGAGAATTTCCTGATCATTTAAGTTTTCTTAAATAGCAGGAAAATGGATATTAAATAATAACAAATAGCTATTAAATAAAATATTAATGAAAATATTAATATAATTTCATCCATTATCACCACCTCCACTGATTGTTAAAAGCAGAGAATAGTGAAAAGGTAAGACCAATCTCTACTTTCACGAATAATTTTAAAACATGAAAAATAGTTATTCTCACTAACCTACATATTATATTATTAACTTTAAGTATTAAAATAATAACTAATAAAAAAGAAATCGAAAAATTTATATATAACAAAAATAAAAATTTAAATGAGAGGTAAGATCAATCTATAAGCCACCACATATAAAACTGTGGTGGCTTTTTTCATTAATGCTCCCTGAAAAAATAATAATTAGTTTTTTAAAAACTTTTAAATCAATATTAAACTAAATGAAAATTGAATCATACTTTAATATATTTAATACTACGTTTTAACAATTAATCTTAAAATACTCATATATTTACGATAATTATCTTAATGTTTTTTAAAAAAAATGTAGGAAGATTATGGAAATAAAATAATAAAAGATTGCGACCAAGTAAAATACTAAAGACACAATTAAAATTATATCCATGTCACCACCTCCACTATTTGTTAAAAGTAGAGTATAGTGATTTAGGTGCACAGATCTCTACTTTTACATAATTATTTAAAAAAAATAAATAACAATAAAAAGTACTTATCTCACTAACCTAGATATTATATTATTAACTTTAAGTATTAAAATAATAACTAATAAAAAACAAACCGAAAAATTTATATATGATAAAAATAAAAAATTAACTGTTAGGTGACACAGATCTAAAGCTACCCAATACTTATTATTGTGGTAGCTTTTTTATTAATTATAAAACAAAAAATAATAATTACTTTTTTTTAAAATTTTAAATAGATTTTAATATATTTAATACTACTTTTTAACAATCAACCTTAAAATATCCTCGTCTTGAAGGACATGATCGGGACCTACCTTTTGACCTGGGAACTTAACTGAACTTCCCCAAACTTTAGCATGACGGAACTTCTTTTTAAATTCACGGTGGAGTTTTCCAGCTATTTCAATAACAGTTGAATCTTTTTTAACAATTAATGGCTCTTCCATATCGGCTTTTCTTCCCTGGGGTTTAAGGTAAATTCTCATTAAATCAAGATTATTGAAAATTTCATCTTTTAAAAAATCAATGTTTTGTTTTTTATCTGCAGAAATAGGAATAAACTCAGGAATAGTTTTTTTAAGCTCTTCAATGTATGATTTATCAACTAAATCTACTTTATTAAGAAGAATAATCATAGGCACATAAGAACGATTTCCTTCTAAAGAATCAATAAATTGATCAATTGTAATGTCTCCTCTGATTAAAACATCAGCATTATGCATACCATACTCATTAATAATAGCTCTGATTGTTTCCTCATCTAAATGAGTTAAAGGGACAGTAGTTGAAAGATTAACACCACCAAGCTTCTTTCTTCTCACAGTAACATCAGCAGGTTTTTCATTAGGACGAATACCAACATCACGAAGTTCACGAATGATTATATCTAAATGTGATGGATTAAAAACATCCAAAACAACCATAATTAAATCAGCAGTCCTTGCAACAGAAAGTATTTCTCTTCCACGACCTTTACCTCCACTAGCCCCAGCTATTATCCCAGGAATATCAAATATCTGAATTTGAGCCCCACGATACTCCATAACCCCAGGAATAATGTCTAAAGTAGTAAATTCGTAAGCACCGATTTTACTTTCAGCATTAGTTAGTTCGTTGAGTAATGTTGATTTACCTACAGAAGGAAAACCCACCAAAACAGCAGTAGAGTCTCCACTTTTTTTAATATGAAACCCTTGACCTTTAGTTCCTGAACTTTTCCTAGCTATTGATTCTTCCTTAAGTTTAGATATTTTTGCTTTTAATTTGCCAATATGATGAGAAGTCGCCTTATTATAAGGGGTTTTTGTAATCTCTTCTTCAATTTTTTTAATTTTTTCGTCTATATCCATTAGTATCCCAATTAGTAAAAAAAAGGTAATTTAAAATTCATTTCATTAAAACATTGCCAAAATAAGTCATTTAAACTATTAATTAAAATTTATTTAGATTATTAATTATTAATTTAATTTATTATTTATATTAAATTTAGTAATTATTATCTTATTTTAGAATTATTAACTTTTTAATTAATTAAATTACCTTAAAATTATTATAATTAAATTTAAAAACATTAGTAATTAAATAAATAGATAGTTGTTTATTAATTTATTATTTGTTTATTAATTTTTTGTTTAAAATATATTAAATATTAATTTAAAAATTAATTTAAATAAAATTAGCATATAAAAATATATTAAATAAATTAAATTAAAATTAAACTAATTTAAATCAAACAAAAGAATTTAAACTAATTTAAAATTAAATTAAAGCATTTAATCTATTAATCCAAATTAAAACCCTAAATAATAGATGAATTAGTGGTTGTAGAATTACTTGTAGATGTTCCAGACGATGGAATAATTTTCCACAACAAAACACCATTAGTATTTTTATCCACACTCATGAATTCAAATCTACTTTGATCTATTCCTCCATCAATACCATACTGTGCTAAAACAAACATTTTAGTAAACATTGAATGTTCAAGTTCATTGTTCATGATATAAGAGTAATAGGTATCGCCAATACCAATAACCATAAGTGAAAATTCACCAGTTTTATTTACAGTTTCATTTTTAACTAAAACACCATCTTCATAGATATATTTATCTTTAATTGTAAATGGATTATAAATTGTTCCATTATAATGAATAGGAGATTTATTTTGAGAATCTAAAACAACAACTTTAGCATCAGTAGAATTAGGTTCTCCTTTAGTTTTAGTAACTTCTGTGGAAATATCTAAACCACTTTGCTCGGAGTTAGTTATTAAAATTTCACCATAATTGGACTCGTTATTATTATTTAATAAATCATTAATATAATTATTAAAGAAAGGACCTATCTTAGTTCCATACTCCATAGTTACAGGTTCTTCATTATGATAATAACTGTATCCAACACTTGATTTAGTATTAAAATCCCATGACCCGAAATAGCTCCACCAATAGCTCTTATCAATCATATCAGAACTCAAAACAAAAATAACAGGACGAGGATTACTTGGATGAGTGAGATTCGCCATAGTATTTGCTTGCTCTTGGGTGAACTTATATTCCGTAGTCATTGTAGTAATAGCATCACTTTTACTCATCGGAAGGATTTTATCCATTATTTCAACAGATAATGCTGTGTCATTAGTGTAGCTATCCATCATATTATAACCATCATTACCAGAGGTTGATATCATAGTCTGCAGATTTGCAGAAAGAGCAGAATCATTAGTCCAAATCGATTTTCCTAACCAATTGGCACGATCACCTGTTTGAGAACCACCATCAGAAAAAGCCCCTCTATCAGCAGCTATTTCAAATAAATAACCGAAATCCCACCATGAAGTCATAATCGTATCATTATCTGAATGTTCTTTCACATAAGTCATAGCATTCCACATAGGATCTGATGTTCCAGGACCAACATGTCCAGTAGTGAAATAAGCATTAGCAACAGTAGGAGTTACAACAGCCAAAAAGATAATTAAAGCAACATATACATTTTTATACTTTGAAAACTTGAATTTAGAAATAAAAGATTTTGATTTATTATGATTTTTAGAATCTTCATTGTTACTACTAAATAAATTCAAATTAATAAGATATTCACGAATAGTATTTCCATAAATGAGTAAAACACCAAAAACAATAACAACAATTAAAGATACTAAAGCGACTAAAGAATCAACAACTGTCATTGGAATATATATTAAAAATCCACAAGCAACAGCTATTACCATTAACCAACGATTATCCATTAAGTTTGCTTTAATATAATTGGCAGCAAAGCCAACAAATAAACCTGTAAAGACCCCCATAGGAATCATGAATATTTGCAAGAAACGAGACCCTTGAGATACAGCAACAAGTGCAATAATCATCCAAACACCAAAAATAGATGCATAAAGCAAAGATTCTCTTTTAGTTCTTTTAGAATCATCATCATAATTAATATTATCCACATAGTTGAAAAGAGAAGATAATTTAAATCCATCACGACGAGCTCTATTATTTGCTTTTCTTTGGGACTTAGGTAATTTCTTATTAGTATTAGTCACGATTCTTGAAGATAAAGAACGATAAATGAATAAAAGTAAAATAAATAAACCACCAAAGAAAGCTACAATACCACCAACACCATTGATTAATGCATTATTATTTGAAGTAAATGCATCGAAAAATCCTCCACTAAGAAGTCCTACTGTTTGAAGCTCACCAATAGAAATAGCTACATTTGGATAAATATCAACTGCATTAACAGATGCTTGTGTTTGAGTTGAACCAATCAAGTTAGTAATTGCACCTATGATTGAATCCACACTTCCAGTTGTTATATACAAAGTTATAAAACCAAAAACAAGAAAAATTAATACTGAAAAAATCTCTCTTTGGTTAATTAACCAATTTAAAATATTTGGATAATCTTTTATTGGTTTAATTAAATCCACTTTCAATATAAATCCTAAAGCAAAGAATATTACAATACCTGCAATCAAAACTGCAGGATAAAACATGTATCCATTCCATGACATAGAGAATAATCCAATAGCTAAAACTGAAAGTAATGTGAATATTATCCTTAAAATTAACCTGTTATTTCTCATTCCCTCAATAAAAAACAAGAATATTGTTAAAGGTAAAACTACATTAAACATATCAGTATCAAAAAATCCTGCATAAGAGTGAGTTAAATAATTTGGAGCAAATAAAAGAAGTAATGTTCCTGCAACAGCCCCATAATTATTTGTTACTCGTCTAATTAAAATAAATGCAGGTATTGCTACAAGAGAAGAGATTATTGATGTTGACCAAAATGCAACTTCTTTAACTGAAATGTCATTAAAGAAATAATGAGCAATAGAATATAAAAATGAAGTAACATATGCGATAGCAGGAGTATAACCTGCTCCTTCCCCATAAGGTGCCATTTTATGGAAATCCCATGGAGTATCTTCAATAGGAGCATCAGATTTTAATGGGGTTTGATTATGAATATAATCATTCCAATTACCTTCACCTATCAAAGCATCACCAAAATAACCATGATCAATAAAATCTTCAGTTAAACGAAGATTATAATATGAATCCATTTCTGAAAAGTAAGGAAGACCATCAGAATCTATATATATACTTCTTGATTCAACAGGTATAGCATTTAAATCTGCTGCCTGTGCCCTAATAAAGAACGAAAAAGCTATTAAAAAAATAATAATAGCTACTGAAATTAAAATCGTTTTATTCCTATTATTCATAAAATACCCCAAATACCATAAATATGATTAAAAAGAGTTTATATCATTTTAAATTAGTTAATTATTGATTACTATCATCGAATTATAAATTAAGAATTATTAAATAATTGTTTTATATAATAATTTTTATAAAAAAAATTTAAAATTTAGATATTAAAATATTATTAATAACAAGTCCATCACCAATACTCCATCATTAATACAATAAATTAATGAATATTATTAAATTAAGTATTATAATATCTAACATCTAAAAATATCATTATAACAATATATTTTTTTTAATATATAAATAAAATGTTTTTTCAAATGTTTTTTCAACAATACATAACAATGCTATTCATTTAATTTAGAGCACGATTATATGTAATTCCATGAAAATAATAATGTAAACTTAGTTATATGATTTTTATGATTGTTTTATTGGTAAAATAGATTAAAAATAAATTTATTGATATTTTTTGTCTCAATAAAAATTATATTAATTATTGTATTTTGTTTTATGGAATCATATATAATATTAGAAAAAACTACAAGTTGGATATATTAATCATATATAATCCTCATAGAAATCAAGTAATTTTTTAGCTATTTTTTGATAAGACATGTCATTAAGATAGTTTTCAGCTTGTTTTCTATGATACTCAACTATATCCTGATTTTTTATGATGTTAATTATTTTTTCTTTCATTTGTTGCTTATTTTCATATTCAACAAGGATTAATGGTTCAAATTTAGAATTAATTTCTTCAAATGATGGTATATTATATACAATCACTGGTTTAAGAGATGAAATAGCCACATTAAGTGCTCCAGAACCGTTAGTGAATGTATTAGAATATGGTGCTAAAAATATGTCAACTAAATCAAAATAGGTATTTAAATCATCTTCTTCATAGAAACCTGTGATAAAAATCCGATCTTCCAAAGAATAGTCTTTAACTTTTTTTTTAAACTTTTCATAGGGTTTAATATTAATTGGATGTGGTCCACCTAAAATTAATGCTTTGTAATTTTCAGGCAACTCTTTTAATAAATCTAATAATACATCATATCCTTTATATTTTCCAATAAACCCTACCATGGATAAAACAATAGAATTTTCATTTAAAGATAACTTTTGAGAGATATTTTCTTTTAAATTTTGATTTATAGAATTATTAGATATAAATGATTTAATTGGATGTCTAAGAACTTTTAAATTATCTTCACATACTCCTATATCCATTTGTTCTTTTTTATTAAGTTCTGTGTGAACTAATGCGAGAAATTTTGTGGCTTTTTGAAAATATTTTGCATAATTATAATTTCTAAAAATAAAGTTGAACAAACTATTTTTAAAAGGAAATGGTGCAGGGGAATGAAAAGTAACAAAAACTGTTTTATCTGTTAATTTTCCTAAAAAATCATGAAAAATCTTCAAAGATTTTAAAACATTAATCCCTTTAAATAATAAAGTAGGTTTGAAATTATTCTTAGTTATTGTAGTAAAAAAAGAATATTCATGTTGTATATGAATTATATCATAGTTATCTATATTTTTAATCCCATTTTCATAATATTTCAGTATTTCATTAGAATTCATACGCTCTATCTTCTTTGGATCTATTTTAAAAATATCATTTTCAACACCTAAGTTATTCAACTCATCCAAATAATAACCAAAATAATCAGCAATCCCACATTCCGTTTCAAATGTACTTATATGTAAAACTTTCATAATATCCCTATCACTATTTGTTCAAAAATATTTTTATAAATTTTTATAAAAAAAAATCCCATTGTTATAAAATTAAATATCATAATTTAGTTGTGTAAAAATGTTTGCTCTTTCAATTTCAAACAAGATATATTATTTGATTAAAATATTATAAAATCAATTATAATTAGTTAAATAATGTTGATTTTTAAAAAAAAACAAATATGTTATAAAATAATAAAATAAAGTATTTTTTAGAAAAAAAATTAAAGAACAGATATAAATATCATTTTATCTAAAAAACTGTTCATTTTATCAAAAGAACCAACAACGTTACAATACTATTTATTTCAATAAATACACACACTCAGAAACTTTATTTCTACTCAATCATATTAAAATTCATTATTTAATAACTTTTTCAAAATTATTATATGATCATTTTTACAAAAGAACCAAAATTTTCACATAACCAATTATTTCCATTTTTTTACAATATCCTCTTTTTCTGGAAAACTAAACAAATTATCACTAGTCAAAGGTGCTCCATCACAATTTTTACATAATTCTAAGTTTTCCCTCGCATATTTTTGTTGATGGAATTTTTCTCTTATTTTAGTATATTTTTCTCCATACCAAACATCTAAAAAAGATTCATTATTTAAATTTCCTAAAGTCATTTTTCCTAAAGCATCATTACAACAAAGAGAAACCTCACCAGAAGGTCTTATTACCATTTGATTAAATGGAGTGACACATGATGATTTCATCCTATTAAATCGTTTTCTATTTTTAGCTTCTCCTCCTCGAGAGAATAAAATCTGATTTTGAAGTCTTAAATCAATTTCAACCTTTTTTTGATATTCATTATGTTCAAGACAATAATCATATATTTTCTTAACTGGAGCTATCATTTCTAAATCATCATTATAATTATCAATGATTAATAAATCTAAATAATCCATAACATCTACAAAATTTTCTAAAGTTAAAATTGTTCCATTTGTAAATAAAAAATGATAAGCATTAGGTAAAGCTTCTTTTGCCATTTTAATAAATCTGACAATTCTTTTATCTAAAAAAGGTTCATTGTTAGAATAAAGTCCAATATTTCCACTATAATTAATTTCTTTTAATTGAGATAAAATCTTTTTAAATAAGTTTTCGTCCATAATAGTTAAATCTCGTTCATCTAAATTCTTATTTATTGGACAAAAAGAACAAAGTCCATTACAACGATTTATTGTTTCAATTTCAATTGATTTTGGAAGTTGAATTCCCATTTCAATTTGAGAATTGATTTCATTAAAAACATTTTTATAATTAAATAAATCTAAAAAATATGTTCTTAATATCAAAAAATACTCAAAAACTCTTTGTTTAGATATAAACACAAATAATCTATCATGAATATTACTAAAAAAAACTTTTAACAATTTTAAAACCAAAATAAACACAACCTAAAAAATAAAATATTTCATAAATGCATTAAAAAATATTTTTCTAAAAAAAATTCAATTAACTATATAAATTATAAATTTAATTTTATAAAAAGTTTATTATAAATTAAATTAATATTCATCAATTATTTCATTTGCCATCTTTTGATATTCATTTATAATATCTTCTGAAGGATTAAATTTTCCATATTTTTTATATAAATCTAATTTTGCGATAACTTCAACAGTACTGTGTATACTTGTTGTAGCAAGTAATAAGTTTTGATATCTATCTTTTTTAAATATGTTTAAAATAAGTTCTTTAAACATTATGACAACCCAGTAACTAATAGTAATTATAAACCAAAAGTAAGAATATTTCTTCACCCCGTCTAAAATATTTTGAGCTTCTATTGTAGTATATGGTTTAGTATCTTGATTATTATCTGGATCAATATTACTTGATGCAAAATGAATAATCCCTTTATTTTTATCTTTTATTTTACAGATACTACTCTCTTTAGAAACATTATAAAATTTATGGATTTCCTCACTAAAAGACATACTATCTCTTTTAAAAAATCTTGGTTGTAAATCTTTACCAAAAAGTCTTATTCCATTTAATTCTAATCCAAGAATATAATTTCTTCTCAAAATATATGCAACATCACATTTATCACTTTCAACTATTTTAATCAATTCATTCTTTAAATCAATTGGAACAACTTCATCGGCATCTAACATTAAAACCCAATCACCTGTAGATTTTTCTAAAGCAAACTGTCTTGCAGGATCTGCATATCCAATTCTTTCATGAAAAAAGATTTTATCAGTATAATTTTTAGCTATTTCAACAGTTTTATCATCACTATACATATCAACTATAACTATCTCATCAGCCCATTTCACTGTTTCTAAACAATTTCTTATATTTTTTTCTTCATTTAATGTATTTATAATTACCGAAATCATTATTTATCTCCAGAAATAATAAGAATTAACGCTTACTAAATATTGATTTATTGTAAATTCAATTTTAATCCAATAAACTATTTAAAACTTAAATTATAGTATTATTTAATTTTATTTTTAAAAATTAAGACAAAATTGAAGAATATAAAATATTTAATAGTTTATAATAATATTAATTTTATAAAAATTCTTAAAAATATGAATTATGTGGCATAGCAATTGATTGTAATCTTTAATTAAAAAAAATAAATACTATTCTAACTAATCGTTAATTTGATAACATTGGGACAACCAATACCTCATTTCTACTAATTATGATAACCATAATCTTCGCCCAAAAGTTTGCTATTCTTATTTTTAGTATAATCTTTTATTTAATTTTTTCTATTTTTAATCTATTTATGTTTAAAAATAATAATTATAATACATCTTAATAATTATAAAATAACAATTTAAATAATTTTATTGATTAATTAAATAATTTCAATATAACTAAATATTAATAGGTTAATTAAAAATAGTGACATTAATTGATTAATTTTTTGAAATTACTGAATTTAAATAGTTATAAATAATTTTAATGGTTTTAATAACTTTAATTTTTCATGAAAAATACAAACTTTATTTTATGGGTCGCATCAGCAGTTATAAAAATTAATTTAATTTCATCTACTAATTAATTTATCAAATATGGCATATAAAACTGGCATATTTTTCGAAAGTTTTAAGAATAATTTTTCTTTAAAAGTGAATTTTTTATCAATATAAACTTCTTCATTATCAAATGGGCTTAAATCAACATATTTCATATAAATATCATTACATTTATTATATGGATTTTTAAAAAACCATGGCTTACCAGGATACCCAACAAAATGTAATACTACGGGATTTTTCATTGCAGTAACTAAAATACTCTTGTCATGAATAGAATCATATCCTAAAAAAGAAATATAATTTTTAGCAACATAGAATACACTAAACAAATTATATTTTGGATTTAAAACTAAAAAATTTCCATTAAAGACATAATTAAGTATTCCTTGATCATGGCAATACTCACTCCAATTAAATAAAGGGATAGCATCAAATATTTTTTTCTCAATATTATATTCTCGCCATTTATTTAAATCAATAATAAGAAACCCTGCATTCATATACTCAATAGTTTCATCAAAATTTAAATTTTTAATAAATCTCTCAAAAGATTTCATATGCTGTGAATACTGATTTGTATCTTTAACCGCTGCTATAACTTTATCGTTTAAATCAACATCCCAAATAGTATTAAAAGAATCTAAAACCAAAGTATCTGCATCCAAATATATTACTCTATCCACATTATCCCCAATTAAAGAAGACAGAAATAACCGATAATAAGTAACAATGCTTAATTTACCATCTTTCACCATAGCCAATCTTTTTTTTCCAAAAAAAAGTAATTTCTCATTCAAAGCAGTAGGAAACTTAATAAATATAATTTCCGCAAAATAATTTTTAACACATTCCTTTAATTTCTTTTTAAAAACATTAGAAATCTCATCATAAACAATATATACACATATATATTTAAAATCTAAATTATTTTCAAGCAAAGAAGTTAATGATACAGCACAATAAGGAGCAAAATCATGATTAATACAATAACATACATTTAATTCATTATTTTTCATTATACATCCACTTAAAATCAATTTCATTAATAAAAAATAGGTTTTGTCAAAAAAATATATAAATTATTTTTATAGTTATAAAAATTTTTGTATTATTTCAAAATTGATTAAAAAAATATAAATAGTTGAGTCTGTCCATAAGCAATATTTTTAGGAATTTTTATAAAATTAATATACTCATAAATCATTTAAATGATTCATGACACAATTTAAAGATAAATAAATAGTTACTTCATATATTAAAGAGCAATATTATTTAAATTTTTAAAAATAGAAATTGATATCAATTAAAATTAAAAATTAAAATGAAATAAACTATAAAAACTTAAATAAAGAATAAAACTTAAATAAAGAATTTTACTATTAGTTGAAAAATTAATATTTTTTAAAAATTAAATAATCTTTTATTTAATCAATAAACGATTTATCAATGAAATTTATAAAAGATATACAATTTAAAAATTGTACTTTTAATAAATAAGTTTATTTATCTAAGATTCAGATGAAATTAAGTTATATTATTCCATACAATTTTAATGAAAATCGAACCCCATAATTATTAGATATTTTTATTTTGCTTGAAGTATTGAAAATTGACAGACACATTAACGATTATTTATAAAATTTATTAAACTTAAAATTATTATATTTATTAAATAAATATACAATTGGTTTTAAAATAAAATTTCCAATTTTCCATCTTAAATTATTTGATTTAGACATGGGATAAAAAATTTCATAATCTTCCAAGTTATTATTCTCTTCAAGAAACATTTTTTTATTAATATCACCATAAAAACGATTTACATCTTTAGAACATAAAAAATAATAACCTGCATCAAATAAAATATCTTCCCATTCATCATAATTAGGAATAGTTGTTCCTGGAACTGTGGATTCAATACAAAATACCCATGGACGAATTAAATTAAAATCTATTCCTTTTAAAACTTCTTTTTCAAAATTTTCAACATCAATTTTACAAAAATGAATATCAACATTATTTATATCAATATTATCCATAATAATATCTGTCAATGGTTTAACATCAATAGTTATATCTTTTCCATTAGAATATGAAGATTTAGCTAATTTTTTAGCATCTAAGTCAAATGTTGAACGTCCATCAGCAACAAAAAAACTTAATTTTTCATTTTTACTTCCTGCGCCTAAATTAATATTAATATCTCTTGGTCTATCTTCACATAATGCAAAATACATGTCAGGTAACGGCTCAATATTAATGCCTGACCAACCTAAGTCATAAAATAATTTCGTTACTGAACCTTTGATTGGATGATTAGCACCGACATCAATATAAAATCCTTTGTCAATCTTCATCAAATAAGAGAACAATATTAAATCTTCTTCATGATCCTCATCATATGAAATTAAACATTTGGTGTGTGTGTTATTATGCATGAAAAAACTCCACAAAAAATAATATAATATACTGAAAATATTCAAAAACATGTTTTTAATAACATATCTATTTTTCAAATTAATTTTAAATTACTTGATTTATATAACATGAAATGAATAGCATTAATACAATTGAAATTGTAAATTGGGTTTTATCCTAAAATAATTTTTGGATAGTATAAATTGTCTATTTATTTTTTAAAATATTTAAATTTGTCTATGAATATAAATAGAGGTTATAGAATAAATCCAACCTAAACCTCAATGTTCATCAACTTAAGAGAAGTATATGAATTATTATTATATTTATAAAAATTTTTTATTTTTATACTTTTAAAAATAAATATTTTTAATACTATAGTTTTGACAGTTAATTATTGGCAAATTACCATTTCTTATAAAAAAATGGCTACTGTTAATTTTGAAATGTATAAAAAACAATTTTTGATAAAAATTTTGATAAATTTTTTCTTAAGTTGACAGAATTAAAAATCATATAATGAAAATTAAAGAAAATGTTATTTAATTGGATTCTATGTTAAAAGTGGAAATATTTAATGATCAGAGATATAGGAGTGAAAAGTTTATAAATTTGTTTATTTTGATAATATGGCTAAAAATTATACTTGTGGAATTATTTAATACTTACTGCATCTGAAGTTTACATAGTCAAGCCATATATGGTAGATAAATCTATCTTCTATTTTTGTTAACCTTACCAGTTAAATATTTTTGAATTATTGGATTTTTAATTATTTTCCATAAATGTAATAAAGTATAAGCTTTAATTAAAAATAATGTAATTTTTTTATTATATGTCAAAATTTTCATTAAAAATTTGTAGAACACACTAAAATGATAATCATCGATATGATCATTAAATGATTCAAAGAGATCCCAATATTGAAGCACTAACTGTTTTTTTATATCATAAGATAGATTATTTCCATTAACAAAGAAAATAACTAAATCAGATACCAATTTTAATGCAAATTTTATAACCTCATTATCATCATGTTTCTTAGAAAATAAATAAGCCAAATAAATTCCTTTAAATGACTTTAAAACAAATTTTAAACTATGACCATAGGAATCAGGATGTATTTTCCAAAAATATCCAGTGTAATTTAATAGTCCATATTTATTTACAAAAGTATAAACCATTGTAACAAATAAGAAATCTTCAGCACCAACATCATCATCTGGAAAACAAATATTATTTTCATACAGAAATGATTTTTTAAAAATTCCTTTAAATAAATTAGTTGCCATATTATTTAAATTTATTTCATTTTTCTCAAAAATCCTAACTGAACTATCAAAGTCATTATCAAAAAATTGATTATGAACTTCATTTTCAGAGTGAATATATATGATTTTATCATTTTCTTTAGTAAACAGTTTAATTCTGCAATGAAGACAATCTAAATCATTGGATTCAATAGAATCATACATTTTTTCACACATTTCAGGAGCGTATTCATCATCATGATCTAAAAACATGATATATTTACTTTTTGCGACTTTAAGACCATCATTTCTCGGAGTATTTGGACTTCCACTATTAACATCTCGAAAAATAGGAACAATATTATCATATTTTTTAGCATAACCATTGATTATTTCACTAGTCTTATCCGTAGATTTATCATCAACTAATATTAACTCAATATTCTCAAAACCAAAAGTCTGATTAATTACAGAATCCATCGCATACTGCAAGTAATCTTCATTATTATAAGTTGGAACAATAACACTAATCTTAGTATCCATTATACTCCTCACATTTAAAATTAAAGATATGCACATACATAAATCTTAAACTAAATTAATATCAGAAAAATTAAATTTAATTATTTATAAATATTAAATATTGAATAATAACCTTATGAATCTCCGATTTAAGTCTTAGTTTTTAAAACAAAAATTGCATGATCTCCTTCCATTTTAGAATTTAACTCAATTGACTTTGATTTAAACTTTTTAATATCATTAAACGAAAATATACTATTTTTAAGACGATTTTTATTCGTTAAATAAAAAAATGATCGGAATAATGATTTATCGTCATTCATAGCTATATTATTTTTATATTCCTCACTTTTTACAAATTGCTGATAATCCGAATCAAAAATTGTGTATTTAATATCAAAACCAGCTTCTTGTGAAAGTATATTCAAACTTTTTAATGTATGGCAATAAAAATGTCTTGGTGCATCAATTTGAAACCAATTAGCTCCAACTTTTTATATATATATCTAGATTTTATTGGAAGTTTCATGATTATTGCTCCATTATAATTTAATAGATTTTTTAATTGAATAAAATTCTCTAACTGATTATCCATATGTTCAAATGAATCATTTAAAAAAATTAAATCGAATTTAACATTAGATATAAATTGATCTAAAACTGATTCAATAAGAGTTATATTTTTATGGTTTGGTAAATCTTTAGATATGAACATATCAATACCATATAAATTATTAAAACCAATACTTTCTAAAATTTCTAAAAATCTTCCATTTCCACATCCAACATCCAATATATTTGAATTAAGAGTTAAATTATTATTAGTATTTAATAATTTTTTAATAATTTTTGATATAGATATTTTTGTAATTCCTCCCAGAAAATCAAAATTAAGAAGAAGAAATTTTCCAATACCAGAATTATTAAAAATTAATGATTTATATACACAGGAATCAAGATATTTTGATATTTTTCTAAAAACCGTTTCTTTCTTTACCTCATAGGAATAATAATTAGAATCATAATACTTGTTTAAATCATTAGGCACAGAGTTTAATTGTAAACATTCACAAAAATCACATTCTACATAATCAAAAATTTCTCTATTTCCAAACATCATTTCTTTAACTTTAACTATTTTATTTCCATCTTCATTTCCACAAATTTTACATTGCATATTAATCATCCTAAATATTCTATTTAACATCACCTAAATCCAGATGCTCATTATTTTTTTATCTTTTAACATATTCATTGGCTTCCAAGCATATAAATTTAAAAACAGATAATTAATTAGTTTTTACTAAATATTCCAAAGATTTCTTTTGTATGAACATTTTTATCATAAGACGATCAAATATTTCAGTTTTGATAATAAAAAACCGTCATTAATCTAGATATATTCTTTAGGTTTTTCATTACAGTAATTACGAATTATGATTAAGTTCATTAGGAAAATAAATAAATTATTAACAAAAATTATTGCAATAAAAAAAATTAAGAACAGTTAAAAACAACGAAGTTATTTAAGAAAATGCTCATCTTATCTATGGCCAAGAAATTTACAACATTAAATAAGATTTAAATTAAAATTAAAATTTACCAAAATGTAATTTTGAAACAACTTATCTTCTATTTTTGTCAACATGTCCAGTTAAAATTTTTTTAATTTTTGGATTGTTAATTATTTTATCTATATGTAACAAAGTATAACATTTTAATAAGAACAATGTAAATTTTTTATTAAAAGTTAAAGCTTTCATTAAAAGTTTGTAAAACATGCCAAAATGATAATCATCAATATGTGAGTTAAATGATTCAAACATATCCCAATATTGAAGTATTAACTGTTTTTTTTTAGCATACGATACATTATTTCCATTCACAAAGAAAATAACTAAATCAGATACCAATTTTAATGGAAAGTTTATAATTTCATCATCATGTTTTTTACAAAAAGTATATGCAAAATAAATGCCTTTAAACGATTTTAAAACACATTTTAAGCTATGACCTATTGAATCCATATGAATATTATATATGTATCCATATAAATTTAATAATCCATATCTATTTACATGAACAAAAGCCATTAAACCAAATACACTATCTTCAGCACAAAAAACATCATGTGGAAATAAAATATTGTTTTCAAACAAAAAAGATTTTTTAAAAATTCCTCTATATGCATTAAATGTCATATTAGTCAAATTTCTTTCTTTTTTTTCAAAAATCATCAGTGAATTATCAGATTCGCTACCAAATAATCCATGATAAATATCAGTATTATACATAGGATATGTGATTTTATTATTTGCTTTAATAACTGGCTGAAATCGACAACTAACGAAATCCAATTCATTGCATTCAATGGCATTATACATCTTTTTACACATTTCATGAGTATATTCATCATCAGAATCTAAAAACATCACATATTTACTTTTTGCTACTTTAAGACCATCATTTCTTGGAAAACCTGGATTTCCACTATTGAATTTTCTAAAAATAGGAACAACATTCTCATACTTTTCAGCATAACTCTTTATTATCTCACAAGAATTATCAGTAGACTTATCATCTACCAATATTAACTCAATATTTTCAAAACCAAAACTCTGATTAATTATAGAATTTATAGTCTTATGCAAGTAATCTTGACGATTATAAACTGGAACAATTACACTAATTTTAGTATCCATTCTGACATCCCCAATAATAAAAATGATAAATATGACATTTTACAAAAAAAATAGACAAGAAATTATCAAAGTTTAATATTTCTTAATAAAAATTACATTAAAATTAATTTATCATGACAATCATTTTTCAACATGATATATTTTTTCATTGATCATTAATCCATATTTAGCTATTTCTTCTTCACTAAAATTTTCTTCAACAAAATTTATTACATTAACCTTAAATCCAGCATTCTTAAGGCGAGTTACATAATCTTGTCCATACCAACGAACATGATCCCATTGACCAAAAGATTCTGTTCTATCTTTTTTACTTGTAATAGTCCAGTCTTCGTGTGTTTTTTCTCGATTAATATCTAAAGGAACTTGCAAAATTCCCCCCCCCCCAACTTAAGAACTCTATATAATTCAGACATAGCTTTTTTATCATCAGGAACATGTTCTAAAACATGATTTGCTAAAATAAAATCAAAAGTATCATTATCATATGGAATATTAGTAATATCCACTTTTTTAACATCCATACCGTTTATTTTATATTGTTCAGGGCACAAATCAACACCATAATATTCTATTTGTGGGTTCATTTTAAATTCATCATAAAAATGTTTTTCAGGGGCAAAATGAAGAACCTTAAAATTATTTTCTTTTGAAAAGTTTTCATTATTAAAAATATCTAAATGTTTGAGATATGAATAAAGAGTTGCAATTCTTGAAGATGTACCACAATATGGACATTCAAGCTCTCCAAAACGAGGATCATCTTCATTAAATGGCAATTTATAAAAATTAGAAAGTTCAACACCACATATCAAACAAATACACCCTGAACCTCGACACATTATTTTTTTTATCTTTTTTGCAATAGTATTAACAAGTTTATTAATATAACTACTTCCTGAAAAAATTAGCAAAATTTTTCTGAATAATTTGAAAATACTATTTGGCATATTTTTAACAATTTTTTCTTCAAAACCCATATTTTCACCTAAAAATTAAATTAAAACATTAAGAACTATAAAAAGTTATCTTAATATATTCATTAAAAGACATTCCACAAAACAAAATTTGAAATTTTCATAAATATTAAAATCATTTATTATAATTCTACATTTATTTTAATTCATTTTTATATTTATCTCAAAAAAATAAATTAATTTAAGTCCCTATTTTTAATTATTATAAATCAATAACTATTTAAATCAAAATTTATTTTCATAATTATTAAAAATAATAATTGTGGAATATAACATCTTAAAAAATGGTACTGTAAATTTTCACTTGCTTGAATCAAATAAAAATATCTTAAAATCATTTAAAAATTACTTTGTTTAATTTATAACTGAGATTAATGAAATTAATATTGATTCATATAAGTTGATTTTGACAGTGCCCAGATATTTATAATTTTTTAACCAAGTTTGAAACACGACCAAAATTTTCATCCATAACATATTATTTATATTTGGACTGAAACCTATAAATTAATCTTATATATTTTAAATTTCCAATAAATTTTATTAAACAAAATAAAAAATATTTTAACCTTTCTAAGCCAAATAATCATGTTATTTAATAAAGAAAAATTTTTAGAAATATAAACTTCTTCATTATTAAAAGGACTCAAATCAACATATTTCTTAAAAATATCATTTGGCAATGAACTATTTTTACTTACCCAAGGTTTATCTGTATCAAATGGAAAATGTAATACTACAGGATTTTTTATTGCACTTAATAAAATATCTTTATCATATAATGTATCAAATTCTAAAAGAGAAAGATAATCTTTAAACACACATAAAGACTCATATAAATTATATTTTGGATTTAAAACTATAAAATTTCCTTTAAACAAGTAGTTAATCATTCCTTGATCAAGCAAATACTTGCCCCAATCGAATAAACCCAAAATATTCAAAAATTCTTTTTCAAGATTATTTTTTCGCCATTTATTTAAATCCAATATCATAAAACCTGCATTAATATAATCAATATTTTCATCCAAATCTTTTATTAACTTAAATGCTTTTGTAGGACGGAATGAAAAATAATCTATAACTCCCGCTACAGATTTATCTTTTAAATCAATATTCCAAACATTTTTAAGAGAATCTAAAACCAAAGTATCTGCATCTAAATATATTATTCTATCAACTTTTTCATCAATAAGTGAAGATAAGAATAACCTATAATATGAAACAAGAGTTAATTTTCCATATTTTTCCATAGCAATATTATCTTTTCCTACAGAAAGTAATTTTTCCTCTAAAACAGACGGAAACTTAATAAAAATAATTTCTGCAGAATAATTTTTAACACAATCATTTAACTTATCTTTAAAAACATCAGAAATCTCATCATAAATAATATATATATATATATATTCAAAATCTAAATTATTTTTAAGTAAAGAAGTCAATGATATACCAACATAGGGAGCATAATCATTATTACAACAATAACATACATTCAATTCATTACTTTCCATGACAAACACAACACAATAATTATACATTAAGAAAATTTTTTAGAACAGTAGTCAAAAGCCAAAAAATATTATAATTTTAACTTGATGGTGAAAGTTAAAGGAGGATTTAAGTTGTGTTGAACTCTTTTAATAAAATGAGTCGTTTTTATGAATAAAATTATATTTATATTTGCTCTTTAACTTTTCGGTATCTTCTAAAAAATCATATTTTCATTTTTACAGTACATTTATCTTTTTTAAAAAATTTGTAATTATTTAATCTAACTAAAATTAATTTTATAACATTTTTATCAAATCATGAAATCATTCAAATAATCAAAATAGCCAAAATCTTTATCTATTTAAATTTATAAAAATTTTATAAAATATAAAAATAATTTATATAATCATATTAAATTAATGACCTTGAGGTTGTCCCACAATTAATATTTCTAAAAAAAATCATTAAAATGAATTTCAACATAACTAATTATTAATCATTTTAATTAAAAATAATGATATTAATAAATTTATTTTTTGAAAAATAAGTTATTTAAATTAATATAAATAGTTTTAATAAATTTAATAACTTTAATTTTTCATGACAACTTCAAATTTTGAATTGGAGTACAAACACTATTAAATTAAAATTTGCACATTATTTGGTTTCTTTATTTCTCAATTTAGATCTACAATCCATTTTTTCAAATAGGAATAAACCAAAATTCCCCCCCTTTCTACATAATTGTCATATTTATGAATATCTACATTATATTCAATTTTATCATCATTAGGAATACAAGAAAATTCTATTAATTTCATTTCATCAAAGCAATTAATTAGAGTTTCTGGATAAAATACTCTATGTGCATTAAATTCTAAATGTTCATATCCTATAGGAACAGAAATATATACTTTCCCTCCAACAATCATTTTCTTTTGAATAGCATTAAATGCTTTAAAACATGCATCAGGATCAACTGGATCACCATATCTTCCCAAACCAAAATGTTCAAGAGAACATAAAGCAGATAAACTTTCAATACTTTCATCTTCAATTCCATCTAAATTCGTAGCATCAGCTTCTATGAATTCTAAGTTAGGAATTTTTACAGGTAATGGTCGAATATCAATTAAAGTAATATTTTTTCTAAATGATAATAAATGAGCTATAAAACCGTCTAATCGTGACCCAATATCAAAATGAACTTTAGGATTATCTTCAAAAATATGTTTAGCTGCCCACAAATCTTGCCAAAAATAAGCAGATGTAACACCAGCATTATCATTAAAATCACTAAGACATAAATGAAGATAACTATTATTAATATGAAAATTTTTATTAAAATCAGATAAATTTTTATTTAAACAATTATTATATTGTTTTTTAGTAGACAACAACAACTTTAGCCCATTAAACAATCTAAGTAAAACTGAAGTAGAGTTAGTTGATTTAGTAGACAAAAACAACGTTAGCCCACCCCCAAAAATATTCATTAATATGTGAACTATTATACCTAAATATTTTTTTATTTTAACAGCCAGCTTTTTAATCATTATACCACTTATTACTATTATGTTTTAAAATATAAAAAAATTTTAAATCCTGGGTTTGTTCCAAAATTAATATTTTAATCCAATATATTTTAAATTTATTGAACTTTCTCCCATATTGATTAATTTTATGTTATTTAAAGAAATAATCTTATCTAAACAGATATATCTCTCAGATAAACCTTTATAATATCCAATAAAAATTGAATCCACTTCATTACAATTTAATTTTAAAATACCATCATTTGGAGCATCAATAATTAATTTAAGATATTTATCTCCATGATAAAAATTATCTGAATCTGTAATAAAATTAAAATTAAATACTGCTTTAGAATTTAATAACAAATTAAAAAACTTTGAATTTGATGTATTGCCGAATAGACAATAATCATTTAATTCAAAAATCAATTTATTTAAATTATTGTAACATTCACTTCTATCACATTTAATTCTAATCCAATCATCGGGAATAATATCCTCAAAAGCATAAGAATTATTCCAAGGCGACGGAGCAATAATAATTTTATTTTTATTTAAACTAAGATATGCCCCCCACCAATGAAAAGTACTGTTAGATATAATAAAATGTTTACAACAACTCATTAATCTAAGATCTTCATAATCTTTATCAACACCATTATGAGTTATGAATATTAATGGATATTCGGACGAAATATTCTTTTGAACATATTGAGAATCATTAGAAAAGACATAAAATACAGGATTATCAATTTTTTTAGCTATTAACTCCATAGCATTATTAAAATAATTAATTGTCGATAAGCCAAATTGTGCTTTATGAAATGGATTAGTATAATCTCCTCGCCTAACACATAATGCTATTGAATTTTTTGAAGAAATTTCATCCATTAATCTCTTATTTTGTCGATTGGGGGGGGTAGTTATTTTAAAAGATTCACGAATAATATCTTGATTATGGTGAAAATATTTTTCATTTGTCCAACCCCCTCTAAGAAATATATTTGGAACAGAATTTTTATTTTTTTTGGTTATACTATCATTTTTTCTTTTTAAATGTTTAAATAGATCCCTATATATAAAAGGGAAAGAACGTTTTTCTCCAAAAAGATAAAAATTATTTTTAAATTTGCTTGAAAAAATAGAGTAATAAAATCTTTTTGCAGAAGTAAAATTTTCATCAATATTTAAATGATTTAAATTATACCTCTGATGTTTTTCCACTTTCAAAAAAGGATAGAACATATCAGTATTATAGAATATATTTAATTCATCATCTAAATCATGGGCAAGAGATTTAGCCATTGCATATTGGAACATCTGATTCCCCATTCCTCCACCAAGTTCTACAGTTATCATATTTATCATTTATATTTAATCAAATAATTTTTTCCGAAATTATAAATTTGCCATTTATTCACAAAAATTAGATTTATGAGTTTATATCCAATAATTGAATAGTTTTAATAATTGACACTTTTAAAATCAACTGATATTATCCAAAACCCTATTTGTAATTTCAGTTGTATTACTTACTATTCCTTTTAGTTTAAATAAAATAAACACTGTCAAAATCAACTGGTTGAAAGAAAATTTTAGTGACCATAATTAAAAAAATGATTAATTCTTGATTTTAATATTTATTTGTTTATTTTTTGTACTTTCAATAGGATGTTGAAATTTGTGATTTGTCTATTTCTTCACTTTTTCCGTAGACAATTTCTTTGCGTATATTCGTTATTTTATTTCTAACTCTTGTTTTAATAACTTTTGCATATTTTAGTTCTTTTTTAGGTTCTTTTTTAGGTTCTTTTTTAGGTTCTTTTTTAGGTTTTTGTAATCTACCGTTCTTTATTATTCGTTCAGGAGGTATGATGTCACAATATTTATTTAATAATGATTTTTTATAAAATTTTCTACCATCAGTAACAAATAAAAGTAAATTATTTTCATTAATAACCTTGGAAGTTTCTTCAACTAATCTATCTGATGATTTTTGACTCATATTATCAAAAATAGAGGATAATATTACTTTATGCTCTGGATCAAAGCTTAAC
>JAISIT010000063.1 GCA_031261915.1 Candidatus Methanoflexus mossambicus | reverse complement strand
TATATCATATTCTTGTGCATAGTAAGCACTTGCAACACAGGAATCCAATCCTCCAGACAATACACTTATTGCTTTCTTTTTCATTTAATCACTAATCGTTTTGTTGTTTATTTAAATACTAAAGTTTAGTTTATACTTTTATAAATAGAGTTCTTAAAATTATTTAAAATTATTTAAAATTATTTAAATATTATAAAATTATAAAATTATTTAAATTTATTTAAATTTATTTAAATTATTTATATTTTTTTAATTATTATTAAAATTATGGTTATTTATTATAACAAAAAATAGCATATAATTTTAAATTTTTATTTTACTAACATATTAATTACTTAGTAATTACTTAGTAATTACTTGGTATGTATTTATTATTTAAATGATATTATATTTATTTAAATATTAAAAGTTACTTAAAATGTATGAATAATTTATACATTTTAACGGAAGAAAGACCAAAAAATCATATTGTTCAACAAATTATTGAATTATTTGGACAGAAATATTCAAGAGACGTCGAGATAATAAATTTAAGAATCCTTCCAGAGATTATTAATGGAAAACATGATTTTAATTATGAGATTACTGGAGTAAATATTTCAAATATTGATAAAATTAGATTAAAAGTTGTTTCTGGAGATTCAAGTTTTGTTGATTACTTAATTTATGAATCTCATGAGTTTCCAAATGAAAATCAAAAAGAAGGACTTAAATTAATAATTGAAGAAACTAAAACAGGTGATGATGAGAGTAGGAACACAGGAGTATATCAAAGAATTAGTAAATTTATATATTCTGACTATTTATTAGACGAAGTTCCTAAAATAATGATATACAATGATTCTAATTATGATCCAAAGAAAACACCATCAGATACTAGTATTTTCGGGACAAACATGCTTTTAACTCAAAATGTTGAAATTATTGGAAAAAACATGGAATATTTTAAGAAATTTGATTCAATTGATGAAATGATAGATTTTAAAGATGCTATGGGAAGTCCACCCCAAAATAATGTTCCTATTAAAATTAAAAAGTTTCCAAATAAAATCACTGTTTCAGGAAGATTATCTAAACCTAAAGATAAAGGAAACATAGCTCATGATCCTAATATTGGAGCATTAACTTCAATTGCATATACATTAAGATTGTTAGGTTGGGATAAAGATATAATCATAGAAAAACATGGAGTTAATCAAGAATATTTACATAATCGTAGAAGATCTAATAAATTTCTAACTTTAGCTACATTTTTAGATGTCAAACTTGAAGGAGTAGACTTTGATGTTTCTAATTACCTTCCAACTAGATATTGGCATTATGAAATGCGAAGTGAAAAGATAACAACTATTTTTTTACATGTTCTTTCAATAAATAAAAATTCAGATATCAAAAGCATTTATGATAATCATGCTGGTGGAGAAAGAGGTTATTTTACTTTAAAAGACGAATCAGAGGAAACAATTAATAAACGAAACAGACAAGGTAATGTAATAGCGATACCAGATTTAGTTTTAATTAATAAAAAAACTAAAGAAATGTTAGTTATTGAAGGAAAACAATCATCAAGATTACAAAATGGTTTAATTGAAATAGAAAGTTATGATTTAATTGAACAAGAATATTTAAGGCGAGAATATCCAGAATATAAAATTTCAAGATGGGTTACAACATTTGGTGAAAATATTTACTCTAATGGTTTAGATGATGAAGTTTTAATACATATAAATTTAGATGGAGAAATTTTAATTAATCAAAATGCTCCAAAGTGGATTGAAGAGCTTGTTTTTTAAAATTATAAACTAAAACTTCTTTATTTTTATTATTTTTTTTACTATTAATATCATTTTTACTATTTTTACTATTCTTTTGATAATTAGAATTAGAGTAATCTGATTTAATAGTTTCCACATTATAATTATTTTTTTTAATCCAATCTATCAATAAATCATTCATTTTACCATCATGTTCTGTTACATTGGATAATGCAAATTTAATTTTATTTTTATTTAATTCATCTAAAATGTTTAATAATTCTTTTTCTTCTTTTAATGTCCAGTTTTTAAATCCTCTATTTCCATCGTTATAACTGCCATTAGTAATTAAATATGGAGGATCACAATAAACTAAGCTTTTATCATCTAAAATAGAATAATTTAAATCTTTAAAATCATAATCATAAAACTCAATATTTTGGGATTGAATTTTTTCAATAAAAGATATTAAACGCTTTTCCATATTTGTAGTAAAACTACTTCTGTTAGTTCCATGTGGGCAGTTATATTCTCTTGAATTATTAAATCTTATTTGGTAATTAAATGAAAAGCTAATTAAAATATATAAATCTAATGGATTTTTAACACTATTTTTATTATATGCTTCTCTAAATTTAAGAAATCCTTCTTTTTCCTCTTTTTTAATATTATAATCTTTTATTGTTGTGTGGATGTAATTTAAAATATTTTCTGTAGTATTTGATTGGAAATATTTATATAATTCTACTAATGGAGTAATTTGGTCATTGTAAATTAGTTTATTTGCATTAATATTAATTCCAACATTAAATCCTCCACCAAACATATCAACAAATGTTGAAATATCTTTAGGAAATAGATTAAATAATTGTGGAAGTAATTTATGTTTTCCACCAATATAATTAAAAGGACATTTTAAAAAGGAGTTTTTTACCATAATTTCACAAAATAATTAATAATTAAATAATAATTAATAATTACATAAATAAATAATAAATAATAAGAAAATAATAAATAATAATTAAAATAACACTTAAACATACTACTTAAATTAATAATAAAGATTTATTTTATTTAGAAATAAAAAATAAAAGTTCATGTAAATCTTTTTTGGATTGTTTTTGCTTACTTTTATATTTTCGATATTTTATAGGTTGAGCCATTTTAAATGTTTTTTCATTACCATGTTTAATGAAAATTTCTTTAATATCTTCTTTATTTAATATT
This sequence comes from Candidatus Methanoflexus mossambicus, assembly GCA_031261915.1. GTDB lineage: Archaea > Methanobacteriota > Methanobacteria > Methanobacteriales > Methanobacteriaceae > Methanoflexus > Methanoflexus mossambicus. The sequence goes on along the minus strand of JAISIT010000063.1, from coordinate 2,715 downwards.
CCATCTGTGCTGTAACTCATAACAATATGTTTAAATTCTGAATTTTCAATAATATCGTCTAAAGCATCTTTTACTTCATTTTTTCTACAAAATTTTGAAATTTGAGTTTTATAATCTCTCATTCCAGACACTCCTTTGATTTCAGGATAATCATACTTAGCTATTGTTTCTAAAACATGGTAATTTGGAGGATATTGTCTGTGATTATACGGAGGGTCCAAATAAAGTATGTCTCCTTTTATTTTTTTAATAAGTGTATGAGCATCTTCATTGTATGCTTTATTTTCTAAATTATTATCAGTGACTTTAATTTCAGCAAATTTAAATGGTTTTAAAGCTCGTTTATCCCAATGTTTAAGGTATGCACCATAAACACCACTAATATTCGAATAAAAAGGAACAGTTTCAATAAGTAAAGTTAATAGATAAAAATATTCATCGGAATTGATAATTTTTTCATTAAACCATTTTTCCATGATTATTCTAATTAAATCTATTCGTTTTCCAATTTCTGCAGTGAAATACATTCTATCTGTTCCATTAAATGGAGTATAATTATTTTGAATAAATAATTCATTGTTTGAAATATTATATTCTTTTTGTATTGTGTTTAATGGAGTATTTTCAAAAAAATAAATTATATTTCCAAGATTAGAGTTATGATTAGATTCATAATTAGATCCATTTTCAATTAGTGGTGATTTAAATTTATCATTAATTTCGACATTGCTAAATTTTGGAATCTTATTAAGTTCTATAGTTCCTTTTTGTAAAACATAAGAAAAATAAAGCAAATCATTTGAAATAACTGAATATTGATTTTTAAAATATCTTGCAACTGCCCCACTTCCCGAAAATATATCACAAAAAACATGATTGTCATTAGATTGAATATTTTCCTCTAAAAACCTTTCTATATCTTCTAATAATAGTAATTTACTTCCAATAAATCTCATTTTATTCCCATGACTTAAAATTATTTAGTATATTATTTTGTGTTTTTATAATTAGTTTTCTTCTATAAATTGGACTGTTTTTTTCCCCAAATCAGTTAATTTATAAAGTCTACCTCTTTTAGCATTTTCATTTATGCATTCAACTATTTTTTCAGTTTTTAAACCTTTTAAAAGAAAACTTATTTGACTTAATCGTAGATTAGTTAAATTAGCTATTTCAGAAGGAGTTTTCATCCCATTTTCTAATATTCCAACTAAATTAAATCTATTTTTTGAAGATTTAATATATGTTGTAGCATAAACTATCTTTTCTTCCATATATTAATAAATAGCTATTTAAATATATATTTTTTATTATTATTTAGTTAATAGTTAGATATTAAATAATTATTATTTAGTTAACATTTTATTTATATGTTTTTATTAAAAATTATTTATATTTGATTATATAAATAATACTGTATGTTTAAAATTTGCATGTCTAAAATTAATATCTTGGTGAAAAAATATGAAAAGATTATACTTCCTAACATTCTTTTCTTAACTGAAATAATAGCAGTTATAATGATAGGATGTATAATCATATATGTGCCGTCAGTTTTAGAAAATATTCCTAAAGAACCAGCATTAATAGGTGCACTTATATCTGCAGGCATATCTGCATTAACAGGTATCAATATTTTCATATTTCAAACACTTTTTTCAGCATTAGAGGATATTAAAAAAGATAAACGAATAATGGAATATTTAAATGTTATTTTAAACAAAACAATAGATGTTTGTGAACATTCAGTGCTTAAACGTTATACTACAGAAGAGTATATTTGTTTGGGTGATCGTTTTAAAACAGTAGAAATAAATTTTGATTATGAGTACCTTAGAAATAACTTAAATATCTCTCATGTAGTATTATATAATTTAGAGTTTTTAAGTAAGGAAGTCAATGACTTAGTTAAAATTTATAATAATTCCATTATGCAAGACGATAAAAATCAAATCGGTGCTAATTTTATGGATTTATATCCTGCAATGGTGTATTTGTATGTTTATTGTTGTATCCTCTTAGATAATCACTTTGAAGAAAATCATAAAGATAATAGATGGAAAATTATAAATTGGTTAGATGAAAAAAATCGTAGTTTTCATAATCTCCAGGAAGATTTCAATATGCTAAGAACTAAATTATACGATATTGATTTTTTTAATAAAAGAGCAGCTGAACAATTTGGATCAATGTATAATTTAAAAATCTTTAAAATAAATGATAAAAAAATAGAAATTTATTTTGGTTCTGGTATTGAGGATAAAAGAATGTATATTCTAAATAAAAGTGATAAAAAGGTTATTGAACAAAATAATATTACTGCAAATGATTTACTTAGTTTAAAACTGCATGAAAAAAAGAAGATAAAAAATTGTTGTGTAGAATATAAAGAAGATAAAAATAGAAATCCATTATTTAAAACGATGCCAGAAGTATCGTGTTAATATAAAGAATTTAGAGATATAAATGGAAAACTATTATTTAAAATGATTGCAGAAATTAAATAAAATATAAAATAAGAGTTATACTTAAATTTGAGTTTAAATATATTAATATTTTGTAAATATTTAGTTTTCCCCATATTTAGTTTCATCATTAATATTAGTTTGTTTAAATGCTCTTTTTCGTCTCATACAGGATTCACATACCCCACAATGAATATCTTCACCATTATAGCATGAATAGCTAAGTTCCATTGGAGCATTATATTTTTTA
>JAISIT010000017.1 GCA_031261915.1 Candidatus Methanoflexus mossambicus | reverse complement strand
TTTAAAAAAGAAAAAAAAGTCATGATTAAATATTAAAATAAATAAATAATAACTTTAAAAAAAGTATTAGTTAAAATAATTAAAATAAGAAGATTAATATTCAAAGTTGACAGCATTGTAAAGTTTATATAATATTATATATATAAGTTTTACATATTTATTATATTGTTTATTATATTATTGTTTATCAAAGGAAGGTATATCTATTGGTCCTTGTGGTGAGGAGTTTATTGAAGAAGAAGTTGAAGATACTTTTTGTATTGATAAAGAAGTTTCTGAAATTTTAGCTCCTTTGGTGTATGTGGTTCCATTACAGCTATTATCTTATTATGTAAGTGTTGAGAGAGGTTTAGATCCTGATAAACCTAAAAATTTAGCTAAATGTGTGACAATTGAATAGAATAGTAAATTATGGGGTGTTTTTTTTTGAAAATTGCAATTGTATATCCTAATATTAATTTAAGTATCATAAGAAAAAGAGGAACTGAGGGAGCATGGATTCAGCATGGAATTGCTTCAATTATATCTTATGCTGATGAATTAGGAGAAAAAATAGATTTAATAGATTTACGAAGAGTTTCAAAATGGAAAGATTTTGAAAATTTGGTTAAAGATTATGATTTAGTAGGGTATAGTGTAACTACTCTTGATTATGAAAATGCTATTCAAGCTATAAAAATTCAGAAAAACATAAATAAAAATTCAATAGCTATTGTAGGAGGTATTGATCCTTCTATTGATAGTAAAAAATATGTTGATAATCCTTTAATTGATTCAGTAATTGTAGGTGAAGGAGAAATTGCTTTTTATGATATTATAAAAAAAGTTAAAAACAATATGAAACTTGAGGAGTGCATCATTGGGGAGAAAATTAATGATTTAGATTCAATTAAATTCATTGATAGATCGTTATGGAAAAAAGAACCTCCATATTTTCATTCAGGTTTGAAAGAACCATTTTTCACATTAATAGCGAGTAGAAGTTGTATGTATAATTGTAGATTTTGTCAACCTTCTACTAAGAAGATTTTTGGGAAAAAAGAGAGATTCAGATCTCCTGAAAATTTTGTAAGTGAAATTGCTATGCTTCATAAAAAATATGGGTTAAAATCATTTTATATATTGGATGATAATGCTTTTGGTAATAGAGATTGGCTAAAAGGATTTGTTGAACATTATACTTCTCAAAACATTGATGCGGAATTTATGGTATCTGCTAGAGCAGATAATATTTATAAAAATAGAGATTTACTCCCTAAACTTAAAAAATTAGGATTAAAATGGGTAAATGTAGGATTTGAATCAGGATCTGATAAAATTCTTAGATTTATTAAAAAAGGAGCCACTGTTGAGTTAAATTATCGTGCTGCTAAAATTTTGCATGATAATAATATTAATATTTTAGCTTTTTTACTTTTTGGTTTCCCAGAAGAGACTAAAAAAGATATAAATTCTTCTTTTGATTTTATAAGAGATATCAAACCAGAACTAACTGATCCAACAACATATTCTCCTTTTCCAGGAACAGATTTATATAAAGAATATAAAGAAAGAGATTTAATTTATCCGGGAGCTACTTCTTCTATTGCTGCCCCACAATCTATTAAAATTAAAAATGTTGATTATTTATATATTAATTGGATAATTTTTAGAATCGGATTTTTCACATCAAGATCATTAGTAGAAAAATTTAAAAAAATAATATATTTTTTTGTTGCAGGTACAAATATTTTAATTCAAAAAATAAAGCTTAATTAAATAGGATTTTGATTATAAAGAGTATAAGGTTTTTGTTAGAATGTTGAATGTTGCATACAGTTCAGATGAAAATTTTGCTCCTTATTTAGGAGTTTCTATTTTTTCATTACTGAAATATAATAAAGATGATTTTAATGAGATTAATTTATATATATTAGATAATGGAATTAAAGAAGAAAGTAAAGAAAAATTAATAAAATTATGTGATGCATATAATGCTAAAATATTTTTTATTTATGTGGGGAATATAGAGAATAAACTCGAAGTTTCAATTAATATAGAAGATTCTCCTTCAAGTGTTTACGCTCGATTGTTTTTATCTTCTTTACTGGAAGATATTGATAAAGTATTATATCTTGATGCAGATTCTCTTATTCAAGGATCGCTTAAAGAAATATGGGAATTAGATATTGATAATTATTATTATGCTGGAGTATTAGATGTTATACCTCCTATCTATAAATTAAACTCAATGATTGAGGGAAAAATTGATGATGTTTATATTAATACTGGATTTTTATTAATTAACTTAAAAAGATGGAGAGAAAATAAAGTTGAAGAAAAATTTATCAAATTTATCAATAAACATAAAGGTAAATTTCTTCATGCGGATCAAAGTATACTCAATGGTGTTTTTAAAAGCAATGTGAAAATAATTGAACCCAAATATAATGTTCTTCAACCATTTTATGATCTTAAATATCAAGATTTAGTTAAATGGGTGGGTTTTGATTATTATACTAAAGATGATATTAAAGAAGCAATTAAAAATCCTATTTTTATACATTTTGCTATTTCTATAAATGGTAGGCCTTGGTTTAAAGGAAATACTAACCATAAATTTTATTATAAATATAAAAATTATGCAAATTTATCTCCATTTAAAAATATATATATTGAAGAAAATATTAATTATAAAATGAAAATAATAGGATTTTTAATGAAAAATTTTCCAATGAGATTTGTTTCTTTTGTATATAATATATATTTAAGAATTATTAGTTGATTTAATATTAGTTGATTTAGTGATTATTGAATAGTGGGTTCTATATGATTTCTATATAGTTATTAATATGGTTAGTAAAGTTTAGTAAAATGTTTATAGGGTGGTATAATTAAAGAAATTCTTATTACGGGAGTAGCAGGTTTTATAGGATCTCACCTTTGCCAGTATCTTTTAGAAAAAGGAAATAGCATTATATGTTTAGATAATTATTTTACAGGGAGTAAAAAAAATATTGTTCATTTATTGGATAATCCTTATTTTGAATTAGTTCGTCATGATGTAACTTTTCCTTATTATGTTGAAGTAGATGAAATTTATAACTTAGCTTGTCCTGCTTCTCCTATTTATTATCAATTAGATCCAGTTAGTACTATGAAAACATCTATTAGTGGTGCAATAAATATGTTAGGATTAGCAAAACGGGTTAATGCTCGTATTTTACAGGCATCAACAAGTGAAGTATATGGGGATCCGATAGTGCATCCTCAAAATGAGAAATATGGGGGTAATGTTAATCCTATTGGGCCTCGTTCATGTTATGATGAGGATAAAAGAGGGGCTGAAACTTTATTTATGGATTATCATAATCAGCATAATGTAGACATTAGGATTTTAAGGATATTTAACACATATGGTCCTAATATGTCTATTAATGATGGTAGAGTTA
>JAISIT010000189.1 GCA_031261915.1 Candidatus Methanoflexus mossambicus | reverse complement strand
TATTATATTTTATTATATTCTATTATATTCTATTATTATAGTATATTCTCTTAGACCATATTATATTCTTTTATATGTATTTTATATTTATTTTTTAGTATTTTAAAAATAGTTCTTAGTTATTAATTAAAATAATTGAAAAATTACTAATATTTATTAAAAAGGTTTGATAATTCATGTTTAATATTAATTATAATAAAAATATTGATAAAATTAAAAGTATAAATTTTAAAAAAATAGCTATTGCTTTTTTAATAGTAATATCCTTAGTTTCCATTTTTTCACTGACAATTGGAGATGTTAATGGAAAAACATACACGATACATAATATTACTCAAGTAAATAACGATGGTAAAGTTGATGGTATTGTTGGTTTTTCTGGTAGTCCTGGAGAAATAGTTAGTAATACTAGAACAAATACTTTACTTCAAGCAGTTATTGATTACAATATGGAATTTGGTGATACTCTTTATTTGCCAGATAAATATTACACTCATTTAAGTTTAAATGTTAATAAACCTATAAATCTTATTGGAAACAATACATTTATTGAAGTCTGTCATTCTAATGGAGTTATAGCTGGAGAATCTGATCATAAAGTTCTTTTTTATATAGGTAAAGATGGTGCTGGTTCTAATATCTCAAAATTTATAATTTCTAATCCTTTTAAAGATGATGCAGGAAATTCTATTGAAGTAGAAGGGTATTCTGTTTTTTTAAATAATACAAATAATGTTAAATTAGATAATAATGATTTTGATTCATTAGGTAGACCTGTTAAAGTATTAAACTCTGATAATATCATAATTAAAAATTCTCTCATACATAATGGAATCAATGGAATGAATATTACAAATTCAAGTAATATTTTCATTGAATATAATTCAATTTATAATAATACTTATGGTATTGTTTTTTATGGAAATAATACTAATATAAAAATTTCAAATAATAATATTTCAAGAAATACAAAAGATGGAATTGTATTAGAAACTCCATTTGCAGTTAATAAAAATTTTTTAATTTATTACAATTATATTGATGAAAATAGTAATTCTGGCATTAGAATTAATAGTGAATTTCCTAATTTAAATATTTCATCAAACATGATTAATTATAATGGAATGTTTGGAATTTTCTTTGATTTTGATGCAAATAAAACACAACAACCAATAGTTGAAGATAATCTTATATATGATAATAAAGGTTACAGTGATAATGACGGAGAGTATAAATTTGAAGTTCAAAGAGTGGATACTTCACATGCTGATCGTAGTGTTTTAATTTTAGGTTATAATTTTTATGCAGCTTCAAATAATCAAAAATCAAGTGCTGGATTATGTGCTAAAACATCCACAGATATGATTATTGTTGAAATTAATCAAGTTTCCAATGGTATTTTTAAAATTACTTATAAATATCAGGATACTAATGAAATTGTTAAAAATTTAATTAATCATGAAAATAAAATTATTTTAAATAATAATTCAAATACCTATCATGTTCTTATTATTAATGGTGAAGGTACTATTGATTTAAGAAATGCAAAATATCTTGATAGTGGAAATTTACTTATGTTGACTTTTGGAAAATCTTATTTTACATTTAATATTGATGATTCAAATATTCCTAAAGTTGAGAATAGTAATAGTAATAACATTAATAATAATACTAATACTAATAATGGTAGTAATGTCAATGATAATAAGAATAATAATGTGAATAATAATATATTAAACATTGCTACATCAATATCAAAAACTCAAGTAGTAAAAGGAAATTCAATTATTTACAAAATTACTATTAAAAATACTGGAACTGAAATTTTAAATGGTTTAATTCTTTCTAATCTATCTCCTAAACTTCAAATTCTTGTTTCTAAATATTCCCATGGATATTATAATGTGAATTTAGGTGTTTGGACAATTACAAATTTAGATTCAGGAGCTATTGCCACATTATCTCTTACAGTTAAAGCAAATAAAGTAGGAACCTTTAAAAATACAGTTAAAGTAAGTGGTATTATTAATAAATTAGGAAAAACTATTTCATTAAAAGTCTTAAACCCTACGAATATCAAAAGTTATTCTCCTGTTGATAAAAAATCAGGTAAATATTTAATTAGAACATATAAATTTAAAAATACTGGAGATGTTAAAGGAAGTAAAACTTTTAAATTCACAATTAATAAAAAAATCATCAATTCACTTAAATTAAATACATTAAAATATAAAGGAATTAATAAAAAAGATTGGTCATTTAATACTAAAACCAATAAATTAACAATAAAAGTTAAAAATTTAGGTAAAAATGCATTAAAAACTGTTATTTTCACAGTTAAACGAAGATAAATTATTTTTTTACAATTTATTTTATTGCATTATTTATTTTATTTCATTGATTTATTTCCTTGTTTTATTTTTTTATAATATTTTTTTTATATATTAATTATATCATTATTTATTATTATTATTATTATATCATTATTGATTTCTATGTTGTTTAAAAAAATAAGTTTAATTACTGTTTTATTAGTTCTAATTTTTATAATATTTTCTTCAATATCATTAACTTCAGCTAATTCATTAGATATTGATAGTAATAATAATCTTACTAACAATGATATTCAAAAAATTATAGATGATTCTGAAGATGGATCAACAATTCAATTTTTAGGAGATTATTATAATATATCTTTAACAATAAATAAAAAATTAAATATAATCTCTAAAACTAATACTAAAATAACAAGTAATTCAACAAAACCTATTTTTTTATTTGACACTGGTTGTGATGGTTCTATACTCTCTGGATTTACTTTAATTAATTACGGAGGTAATGGTGTTGAAATAAATAATGGAAAAAACATAGTTATTAAAAACAATAATATTGAAAAATCAAAAAATGGAGTTTATATTAAAAATTCTAATGGTATTAATATAACAAAAAATAATATAAAAAATAATGAAAACAATGGAATTATTAATGATAATTCTATTAACACAAATATTTTAAATAACAATATTACTAACAATTATAATGGAATTTATACTGTAAATTCAGATTATAAATTATATATTTATAACAATAATATCAATTATAATCAAAATGATGGAATTTGTTTAAATTCTGATTATCATAATACTCTCACAATATATAAAAACACAATAAAATCAAATTCTAATCATGGAATTAACTTAATTAGACAACATACAGTTGAAAATTCAATTGGAAGTCTTCCAGGAATAAAATATAATAGAATAGCTTCAAATTATGGTCAAAATGTTATGGTTAAAGAATCTAATTACCAGCAAATTAAAATTGGTGCAAATTGGTATGGAGCAAACAAAGAAGAGTTTGCTAAAGTTTGTCATAAAGCAGACACTACTTTAATTCAATATGATGTTATAAAATATGCTGATGGAATATATATTGGTGTTTTCCATATTGGAAATACAATTGTAACTGATTTACCTGATATGATGATGAATATAGCTATTTTTAAAGGAACTAATTCTATGTATCGAGATCAAATTCAAAAAACATTAATTTCATCTGGAAAAGGTTATGGGATAATTAATTTAAAAGATTACGGTTTAAATCAAAATGATTTTAATATTTCCTCATGGGTTGATGATCAAGAGATATTTGTAAGTGAAGATAAAAGCTTAATAAACAGTATTTTAAAACAAATTGGTTCGTTATTCGGAAATGGTGGTAATACCAGCAATGGTAATAGCAATGGTAATGGTATTGGTGATGGCAATAAAAATAAAATTGATGAATCAAATGGAAATAATCCTGGAAGTGAAAACACCAACAATAATAATCAACAAAATAGTAAAACTTCTGGGGGTTTAAATAATCAAAATTCCAATGAAAATTCTAATAATGAGAATAATGGAGATAATAATGAAAATAATGATAAAACAACTCCTAAAACATTGAAAATTCTTGAAGACGAAATTGGCAGTATTGTTAAAGATAATCCATACATTTTAGCTATTGTTGGTATTTTATTAATTATGGTTATTGGTTTTGGTTTTTTTTATAAAAAAAAGTAATTGTGTATTTATAGAAAATATAAACCGAATTAATAAGATTATGACAAATAATAGTCCCAATATAAAATTTAAAATTAATTTTTAATAATTTTAATAACTTTAAAATAATTAAGATTTAAATGGAAATACTCCATTTTTTTCATATTCGTGTTTTAACCATAATTTAAATATGGGTTCGTAAATCTCATATTTTCCACTATCATTTACTAAAAATCCTGTTTTTAATAAACTATTTAATGTTCTACTTAGAGAATTTGAAGATTTATTAAGTTTTTTTGCAATTTCTATTCTTTTTAATGGTTTATCAACAAGTAGTGTTAAAATTGTTTGTTCAAATAATTTTAATCTTCCCCATTGTTGTTTTAAATGGTCTGCAAGAAATGGTAATGCATTAGTGAATTCTTTTTTCACATCTTCATCATTTAATGGATAATCTTTTGGCAATATTTTTGCAAAAGTATTGATATAAAATGGTATTCCTTTTGTGCAAGAATAAAATCTATTAAATCCTTCATCTTTAAATTTTAATGATGGAACTTTTTTATTTAAATATTTTTCACAAGTTTTTTTTGAAAATGGATGAATTTCAACACTTAACATTCTTCCTCCAAATGCACCACTTTTCCCAGCAGTTTTTTCAATAATTTCATCTTTAGAATTCATTGATCCTGAAAATATATATGCTACATTTTTTTGATTTTGAATAAAGCTCCTAAATAACCATAAAACTCCATCTAATCCTTTTCTTAAATCTTTTAAAATTTGAAATTCATCAATAATTGTTATAACTCCTTTAATATTTTTGGCATGATTTTCATATAATCTTTGAGGTAAATCAAGAACAAAATCAATTATTTCTGATTTATTATCTTTAGTTTCAGGTATAGGGACTGGAAACCCACCAAAATCTAAAAGATTTTCTATTTTAATATTTTTAGTTTTAATAATTTTTTTAATTTGTTCTATTGTTGTATTGAATCCTTTTTCTTTTGAACATTCTATCCATGTTTTATAAAGAAATTGCATTAAATTAACTTCATTTAATTGATCTGTTTGATAATGATATGATTTTGTTAAATCAATATAATTTATCAAATAATCAGATTCTAATTCTTTTTTTATTTTTTTTAATAATGCTGTTTTCCCTACACCTCTAAAACCAGATAGCATGATTGATGGTGGTGATGATGTGGCTGTTGTATTCAATAAATTCGTTAAAATATTAATTTCATCAACTCTATTGAAAAATTGGCTGTCAGTTAAATTTGAATCTGTTCCCCAAGGTAATAATTCCATTTTTTTATCAACTCTATTTTTAAAACATCTATATTTGAATTATGGGCATTATATTTATAATATTTAATATCTTGATTATACACGATTTTTGTGTATGTATGCAAAATTGAATATATTTACATTATACACAAAATATGAGTATATACAATAAAAATACATATATTTTTTTAGTTATTATTTATCATTATTATTTATAAATATATTGATTATTAACTGAAATAACATATAAAATATATTAAAAGTATATTTAAATATCATATTAATTTAATTTTAATATATTATTTAAAATAGAATGTTAAGTATTTTAGATAGTTTTTTGATCAAACTTTTGTTTGCGAAGCAAACTTAGGGAACTTTAGTTCCCGTTTTTTAAAAAGTTTGTATTTAAAAATCAATGCTGTCAACTTTGTAATTTTTTTTAGTTTATTCTCATTATTTTAGGTTTTTTAGTTTAAAAAGTTTTTTATTTGTAGTTTATTCTTTAATACATTGTATTCTGTTTCTATTTGCCATTTTTTTCCGTATAATTCTTTTAATTCTTGTGGTGTGGCTAATTCATAGGGCATATTGGTTAGTGATGTTTCTATTTCTCCAGTTTCTAGTGGGATATTGACGATTATGAGGTTTAGTGAGTCTAATTCTTCTGCTTTTTGTCTTATTTTGTCATTTTTAATGTTTTTGGTTCTGCTTTTATTTAAATTAAGGTTAATCCATTCGTCATCAGTTTTCATGTTTTTTCGTTCTTTTTTATATCTATTTTGGGATAAGCTGAATATGAAATGGCTATTTTTAAGTAATAATTGAGTTATGAGTTCTATAGACGCATAATTTCTGTCAAAAACTATAATTGCTTGTGATAAATCTATAATTTCATCTGCTTTTTCAATATGTTTAAATGCTAAAATTATTCGCCCACAAATAAGTCTGATAATTCTCAATTCGAGTATAAATTCATTTTTAGCATCAGACAAGACAGATATTCTTGCTTTTGGAGTTTTAGTTTCATTTAAAGATAATGAATCCACAGAGAATTCTTCTCATCAATTGAACAGTATTTGGAAGTTTTACTTGCGAACCATCAATATTCAACTGATAAAAACCTTTATATTTTTGATAAAGAATCTTTTTCTTTGGAATACATATTTTTTATCGCCATATTGGTGGCATCTTTAAAAAATTTCGGATCAATATGTATTCTTCTTTGTGAAAAGTTCTGTTTAGTTAGAATCATACCAATACGCTTCGAAATATCTTTATATTTAACTTTAAAATAATCATACAACTCTAAAACCATAGTTTTTCCTCTATTATCAATAATATAAAAAAATAAAATCTGAAAAATCCATCTTATAACTTTTCTTAAATTTATTTTCACTTAAAATATATTTATCTCATCTCTAGTTAATTAATGTTAGCATCATATTAAAAAAGTATTCAAACATTCTAAAATCTCCAACAAATATCTAAAATAATTATATTTCATATAAAACACTTAATAACTAATTATAATAAAGTAATAACAAAAAATAAAATTTTATAATATTATTTAAAAATATATAACTAATTATATTTAAATATATTCATTTTAAATAAAAAAAATAAGGAAATTAAGGAAATTAACAAAATACTAAGAAAAAGAAAAGAAAATAAAAAAGAAAAAGAAACAAATATTTTATATGCAGGTATATTATAAAATAAAGATTAAACTATCTTAAAAATAAGAAAAATAACAAATAAAATATTAAAATAAAAATATGATAATTTTAAAAAGAGTGTTAATTAAATTAAGTAAAATATGGAGAATAATATTCAAAGTTGACAGCATTGATCTTTATTGATAAAGTATATTAAATAGAAAATACATAAAATAATACAAACTAATTTTATAATAAAATATATGAGATATATAAAAAATATATATTTTATATGTTATGTATGTTTAATATAGATATAACAGTTTAAATAATATATGGGCTAAAGATTATGATATTAATTTTTAGATAGATTAGAATATATTTTTCTAAAATAATTTATATTTTTAGTAAATATTGGATATAAAAGTAATAGTTAACTATTGAAACTAACTAAAACTTCATTGAACATCCTAAAAAGAGATCATATCGTATTAAACTTTTTTTTATGTATTTGATAAAAATTCTATATTTTCGTTGTGATAATTTTTGATGAATTTTAATTATGATTATCTAAATTATTATGTTTGTAAATAAATAATATGTTAACATTTAATAAAAACTAAAAAAGGAGTATGAATAAAATAAAATTTAAATTTTCATTATTACTGGGAAAACTTAGTTATTTTGGATTAAAATTGCTTAATAAGAATGGAACAGCACTTCCTGGTAAAATTGCTATGAAAATTTCTCCAAATATTTTGGGAGATTTGGGGAAATACTGTGATAAAATATTAATCATAACTGGAACTAATGGGAAAACTACTACAACCAATTTAATTAATCATATTTTAAATGAAAAATATTCAGTTTTATCAAACCTTAAAGGATCCAACATGATTCAAGGAGTTATCACCCCATTTATTGTTGATGGTAAAAAACATTATGACTGGGGAGTATTTGAAGTTGATGAAGGTTCTGTTCCAATTGTAACTCAATATTTAAATGCAGACTATATTATTTTAACAAATTTCTTTAGAGATCAATTAGATAGATATGGTGAAGTAGATAATACTCTAAATTTAGTTAAAGATTCAATAAATTTTAATAGACCCAATAAAGACAAGCAATCAAATAAAATAAAACAAACAAAATTAATTATTAATGGTGATGATCCATTAAATTTGAATTTTAAAGATTTAAAAAATGATAAAATATATTTTGGAGTTTTAAAAAATAGCTATTCTAAGGATAAACTTACTGTAACTGAATCTATTTTCTGTAGTAATTGTGGAAAAAGATTAGAATATGAATATTTTAATTATGGAAACATTGGTAAATTTGAATGTCCAAATTGTTTGCAAACTAATCCTCAATTAGATTATTATGTGAATTTTATTAATAATATTAATAATGAACAATATGAATTTAAAGTTAAAGTGAATAAAAAAATTAAAACTTTTAATGTTAGTAGTTATGATATTAACGAGGATAATGTTAATAATGATGAAATTGAAGAGAATAATGATATTGATTCATATTTTAGTAATGAAATACTTTTTACTTTCAAATATTTAGGAATTTATAATATATATAATTGTATTGCTGCAATTGCTTTTTCATTTGAAATTGGTCTTAGCTATACATATATTAAAAACAAACTTGAAACATTTGATTATAAATTAGGTAGAATGGAAACAATTAAACTCAAAGACAAAGAAGTTATATTAATTTTATCTAAAAATCCTGTAGGTCTTAGTGAAGTTTTATCTACAATAATTCATGATAAGAGAAAAAAATCGGTTATGTTTATTTTAAACGATGAAAAAGCAGATGGACAAGATATATCATGGATATGGGATAGTGATGTTGAACAAATTGCTAAATCAATCTCAATAAAAGAATTTTATGCATCTGGTATGCGAAGTGAAGAAGTTGCTCTTAGATTAAAATATGCTGGATTCGATATAGATAAAATAAAAACATATTCTTCATCTAATGGGGATAATATAAGGAAAAGTATTATGGATTTAGTTAAAAATGGTGAAAAAAGAATTTATGTTATTGGAACATTTACTGCAATGCCTAAAGCTAGAAAAATATTAATTGAATTAAGTAATCATAAATAGATTGATAAATAATATGAAAGGGATTAAATAATGGAATTAGAAATAATAAATATGTATCCTGACATTTTAAACCTTTATGGGGACATTGGGAATTTAATAGCAATTAAACAAAGATGTAGATGGAGAAATATTAAAGTAAATATACATAATTTTACAGTAGATAATGAGATATCTATTGAAAATGGAGATATTATTTTAATTGGAGGTGGAGCAGATAGTGGACAAAATATTGTTTCAAAAAATCTTCAAAAACAGAGAAATAAATTATCGCAACATATAGAATCTGAAAAGCCAATTCTTGCTATTTGTGGTAGTTATCAAATGTTTGGGGATAAGTATATTGATGCAAATAAAAATGAGATTCCATGCCTTGAATTATTTGATATGGAAACTATTAATGAAAATAATCGTTTAATTGGAAATATACTCATAAACACATCTCTTAATATTGCTGAAAAAAGAATTATAGGTTTTGAAAACCATGGAGGTAGGACATATCATAAGTATAAACCATTTGGAGAAGTTGTTTTAGGAAATGGAAATAATGGTAAAGATAAAACTGAAGGAATGATTTATAAAAATTTTATAGGTAGTTATTTACACGGTCCATTACTTCCAAAAAACCCTACATTTACGGATTATATTATTTTCAATGCATTAAATGTTAAATATGGGATTGAATCATTGGAAAATATAAATATCGGATTAAATGATTCAATTGAAGAAAATGCTCAAATAGCTATTGGAAAAAAACTCTTTAAAAAAAAGTTTTGAGTATTAATTGACTTCTATTATTATTTATACTATTATTATTATTATTTGTAATCTATGATTTAATAAAATTAAAATAATTTAAAATTATACTCTAAATGGGAAAACTCCATATTTTTCATATTCATGTTTTAACCATGCTTTTAAAATATAATCAGAAATATTGTATTTTCCATTGTTGTTTTCTATTAATCCAGAATTTAAAAGTTTTCTAAGTGGTCTACTAAGAGAATTTGGAGCTATTGATATTTTTTCTCCGATGTCTTTTCTTTTTAAAGGATCATTTATTAATGAGGTTAAAATAAATTGTTGATTTAAATCTAAAACTGCCCATTGGCATCTTAGATGGTCTGCTAAAATAGGTAATATGTTTTTAAATTCATTTTGAATATCTTTTTTATCTAAAATAACGTTTTTTGGAAGTATATTTGCAAAAGTGTTGATATAATGAGGAATTCCTTGAGTGCATAAGTAAAATCTTTCAAAACCATTTTCATCAAAAAGTAATGCTGGAACCTTTTCATTTAAATAATTTTTAGTAGTGTCTTTTGAAAATGGGTGAATTTCTATTGTTAACATTCTCCCACCAAATGCACCATTTTTACTTGCCATTTTATCTATAATTTCATCTTTGGAGTTTAAAGAACCAGAAAAGACATAAGCAACATTTTTTTGACTTTGAATAATTGATCTAAATAACCATAAAAATCCATTTAAACCGTCCCTTAAATCTTTTAATGCTTGAAATTCATCAATAATCATTATCACTCCTTTAATTTTATTATTATGATTTTCATAAATTTCTTGAGGTAGATTTAAAACAAATTTCATAAGTTCAGCATTATCTATTTCTTTTTCTGGAATAGGAACAGGATATTCTCCAAAATTCTTAATTTCTTGGACTTTGAATTTGTTTGTTTTAAAAAACTTTTTTATTTTATCTAAAGTCATATTAAATCCTTTTTTTTCACATGCTTCAATCCATGACATGTAAAAAAATTGCATTAGATTTATTTCGTTTAAATTTTGAATTTGATAAAAATAAGACAATGATAAATCTAAATAGCATATTAAATAATCATTATCTAATTCTTTTTGAATTTTTTTCAATAAAACTGTCTTTCCAACACCTCTAAAACCTGGAATCATAATTGTAGGTGGTGAAGTTGTTTCTGTGGATTTTAATAAATTAGAAATAAATGTTATTTCATCAACACGATTATAAAATTGTTTATCCGTTAAATAATCATCGGTTCCCCATGGAAGCGCATATAACTCTTTTTTCATAATATTCTCCAATATTTAATATTTAAACAATTATATTAAATTTTTTAATTAAATTATATTCTATTTAATATTATATTTATATTCGCAATGTAATTATAAAAAATTATAAAAAATTATAAACATCATAAGCATTATAAAAAAATTTTATAAAAAAGTTCATAATTTACATTTGTATGCTTGCCAAACATTCAATTATATAAAATTCAATTTTGCATTTGTATGCTCACTAAACATTTAAGTATATAAAATTCAATTTTGTATTTATATGTTTAATAAACATTTATATTTTTCATGATTTATATAATTATTCAAAACTTAATGTTATAATTTTAAAAATAAAAAATTAAGAAACTTAAGATCCTGTTTTTTAAAAAGTTTTGTTTTTAAATTTAATCAATAAATCTATCATCAGATAATGTATTTTTAGCATTTTGATGTTTATTTTCAAACCAACCAATTTTCAAGCTATTTTTATCAATTCCATATAAATGAGGAACATAGGGTTGTATATCTAAAAGAGGAGTTTTATTTAAAACATCTATATTTTTAATATAAACAATATTATCTTAACTTTCATTTAATTTGACAACAGATAATCTTATTGGATTTGTCCGCTTTGATGAGGGATTTGTAAATATTCCATGAAAACTATTATCTAAAAATGGTTTTACTTTTAAATTATAGCTATTTACTTTATGAAGTTGATAAATTAAACTAATATGTGAAAATCCTTCAAGATCTTCTAATCCTTTTTTATATTTCTCGTTTATATGAACTTCTCCTTTAATTCCATAGTTCCTGACGGTTGAATAGGAATTCTATCTAAATTATTAAATGGAGTGTATATGATTCCTATTTCTTCAAAATTTATTTTTGTCATAATTTTATTATTTTCATTTTTGTTATCATTTTTATTTTCATTTTTATTTTCATTTTTATTATTAACCATATTTTAATAGTTTAATAGCTAAATTTATATAAAATAAGAATTATATTAATATATACAAATAAATATATTAAAAATTATATAAAAATTTTTAACAAGTTTTATAGAAAATCAATATAAATATATTATTATATTATTATATTATTATAATTATGATATTATTATTACTATTATAGTATGATATTAAATTATAATATTAAATTTTATTTAGTAAAGAGGTTGATAAATTGAAAAATAATAAATATAACGTTATATTGCTATTAATTTCTCTTATTGCATGTTTTGCATTGATTTCTTCAGTATCTGCTATTAATGAGGTAAGTGTTGATGCTGATAAAAATAATAGTGATATTCAAAAGATTATAGATGATGCAGAAAGTGGAGATATATTATACTTTTTAGGTTCTGAATATGAGAATATTAGTTTAAATATTAATAAAAATTTAACTTTTATTGGAAATAATTCTACATTAAAGACTAATGGTGAAGATAATTTAATTACATTCTCAAATGCTGATGGAAGTTTTTTTACTGGTTTTAATTTATATTCTTCTAATCCTAAGACTTCAAATTTATTATATGTTGATGGAAATGCATCAAATTATATTTTTTATAATAATAGCTTTTATGGTGGATATATACAATTAAATTTATTTAATCCAAGTAATTCTATAATTGATAGTAATAAATTTGAAAATAGCTCATATAAATCAATCATTCTTGGAAGAGATACAGATGATAGTGCTTATCCTTATGAAAGCTTGGTAAATATAAGTATTGTTAATAATTATTTTAATAATCATTATGATATAATGGAAATAATGGTTGAAAATATTGTAATTAGAAATAATATTATTGAAAATTTTGGAACTTATAATAATATTAATATAAATACTAATCTAAATAACTTAAATATCAATAGAAATAATAGAACCAATAGTTCTATAGCGATTTATTTAAAAATGGATTGGACTGGTGGTGTTATTTATAATAATACCATTAAAAATGGAGATATTGCAATAAAACATAATGGTCAAGAACATGGATTTTATGATGTATATGGTAATACCTTTGAAAACTTACTTGGAGATATAAATTCTAATGGTGCTATTGTATATGATTCAGATATTGCTAATAGCTACCATGATAATATATTTAATAATTTATCCATAGCTATTTCTATTGCAAACGAAAATAGTGTTATTTATCTTGGCAAAAATAGCTATAATGATGTATGGAAACCTATTTATCTTCCTGGAGATAGTATTGATCCTTCACTTAAATCTGCTAAGTTAAATATCACAACTGAAATATCTAAGGATACTTTTAAGAAAAATGGTCAAGAACATTCTACATATATCATTAAACTTAGTAATCTTGGTGATTTAGATGCTAAAAATATAAATATTAGTTTAAATGGAATTATTAATAATTTTGAAATCATCTATTGCTTTGCTTCTATTGGTAACTTTAATAGTTTAGAGAATTATTGGCAAATTGATTCATTAAGTGGAAATAAAGATGCAATTTTAACTTTAATTTTCAGTGGTTTAAATGAAGGAAATTACAATCTTTCTGCAGTTGGATTATACGATTGTGGAATAAATACAGAGAATTTAACTGTTGAAAGTAATGAGCTCAATATAAATGTTATCAACAATACTAATGATTATGATAATGGCTTTAATAATGGTTTTAATAGTGGTTTTATCGCAGGTAATGATATTGGACATAATCAAGGTTTTATTGATGGCAATAATACTGGTTATATTAATGGATTTAATGAAGGCAACACTACTGGTTTTAATGATGGTTATATGGCGGGTAATGAATCTGGTTATGTTGATGGTTTTAATAGTGGTAATGCTTCTGGTTTTAATGACGGTTATGTTGTAGGCAATGTTTCTGGTTATATTAATGGATTTAATGATGGTAATGCTACTGGATATGACAAAGGTTATACTATTGGTGTTACTAATGGTTATGATAGAGGTTACAATAAAGGAAATAGTGAGGGATATTCAAAAGGATATGATGTTGGAGTTAAAATAGGTTATGACAATGCTATTGAATATTTAAGCCATGCAAATATTAAAGTTACACAATCTAAAGATAGAATAACTAGCAAAACTATTATTAGATCTTATACATTTAAAAATACTGGTGGAAAAACTGGAAGTAAAACTGTTTCATACAATATTCCAAAAAGTGTTCTTAATACTCTTAGATTGATAAAAGTTAATAATGATAAAGGAATTACTTATAAACTTAATAAGAAAACAGGTAAATTAACTTTAAAAGTTACTAATTTAGCTAGAAATGTATCTAAAAAGATAACTTTTACAGGTTATAAAAAATAAAAATTAAATAAAATTATATTTATTTTCAATTTTATTAAATTTTTGTCATGAATATTTCATTAATATTCATTTATTTATTTTATTATTTTTTCTTATATTTTTTTATCTTTTCATTTTCTTTTCATTTTCTTTTCATTTATTTTTCCTTTATTTTTTCATTTATTTTTCCTTTAATTTTCATTATTTATTCTTATTATTCTTATTTGCTATTATATATTCTTATTTATTCTTATTTTTTTCATCACTTTTTTAAATTCAATTTTTCTTTTTTTTAAATTCTATTCTTTTAATTAATTGAATAAGTATTAATTATAAACATTTAATTCAAAAAATTATTAAGTTGATAGTATTTTTTCTAAAAAATAGAAAACTTTATTAATTTAATTAAATAAACTATATATCTAAAATAAATTAATAATTAATATGTTTTTATTGATTAGTTTGCATTGATTAAAAGATTATTAATATTATTTTATAAAACTATATATATTTATGGGATAAATATGAAAAATACACCAAATAAAAAGATTGTTAATGAATTTACTAATTTAAGAGCCAAATTATTAGATTTAAGTTCTAAAAATCCACTTTTAAATTTCAAAGCAAGAGCAAAAACACTTGAAATAACTGGAAGTAATCCAAATCTAATATATCAAACATTAATTTTACAAAAAAAGAATATGCAATTTGTTCCAAATAAAATATCTAAGGATGATTTTGAAAATCAAGAATATAATAGATTTAATAATAATTTTAAAACAAAAAACAATGAAAATAACTCAAATAACTCAAATAATTTAAATAACATAAACAACAAAAATAATGAAACTATTAAAAATAATAAAAGTAAGGAAGGTAAGGAAAGTAATGGAATTAATGAAAGTAATATAAATAATCTTTCTTATTCATCACGAATAGCTAATATTTTTAAACTTCCACCAATTGATTTTAATTTTTTTAAAGAAAAGGAAAGGAATTTAAAAGTAAAATTAAATTCATCAGAACTGCAAAAAAGATTGTTTTATATTAATCAACAATCAAAAATGATGATAAATGACCAGGGATATAATATTTTATACCTTGCTGTTGGTTTTTTAGAATGGATTGATCCATATAAACCTAAAGAACCTCGATTAGCTCCACTTGTCTTAATTCCAGTATCTTTAAATAGAAAAAAAGTTGGAAAAACATTTACACTTGAGTGGAATGGTGATGAAATTGAAACCAATATTTCTCTTAAAGCAAAATTAAAAGAAGAAGGTGTCACACTTCCAGATTTTACTATGAAAGGTTTTAGCGAAGCTATTGAACACTATTTAAGAGATCTTAAAACACTTATTTCTAACAATAAAACCACAAGTTCTTGGAAAATTAAAGATAAAATTGCACTTGGATTTTTTTCATTTACTAAATTCTTAATGTATGAAGATTTAAATCCTGAAAGCTGGAAAAACATTGATTTATCAAAACATTCACTTATAAATGAAATTTTTAATCCAAGTGAAAATAATGGTGAAGATTTTAAAGATGAGGATGTAGATATTAAAAAAAGTTACAAAGATATGTATCATGTTCTTGATGCTGATTCTTCTCAAATTGCAGCTATTGAAGATGTTAAAGCTGGCAAAAATCTTGTTGTCGAAGGTCCTCCTGGAACTGGTAAAAGTCAGACAATTGTTAACTTAATAGCTGAGTTACTATCTTCTGGAAAAACTGTTTTATTTGTAAGTGAAAAAATGGCTGCTCTTGAAGTGGTTAAAAATCGTTTAGAATCTGTTGGATTATCAAAATTTATCCTTGAACTTCATTCAAATAAAACAAAGAAGAAAAAATTCATTAAAGAACTTCAAAAATCTTTAAACTCCGAAAAAATCAACAATAATGAAATTAAACCTGTCACTTCACGTTTAGATGGACTTAAAATTGAACTTGATAATTATCCTCAAATTATTCATAAGAAGCATTATGCGATTAATATGTCTGCTTATGAGTTATATGGTATGAAAGAAGTTGCTTATGATTATTTTCATAAAACAAATAGGCATATTCCTCTTGTTAATGTTGAATACATAGAAACAATTACAAAAAAAGATTTAAATAAAATTATTCTTGATTTAGAATCTTTAGCCGAGCTTTTTACTGTTGTTGGTGGGAAAAATCAATGGAAAAACTGTTCTCCAAAAAGTTTACTTCCAAGTGATTTAAGAGAAATTGAAGAATTAATTAATGATGCTGAAATTAGTTTAGATGAATTTATGAGTGAAGGGGATTATATATATCAAGAATATGGTATTAAAGTTCCAAAGGATATTAAAACTTTTAATCAAACCATTAATGCACTTAAATTGTTTGATAATGATTATTTAAATCTTGTTGATTCAAATATTGTTTTAGATAATATTTACAATAATAATTATCTTGAAAATCCAGAGATAATTGAAAATTTACTTCATAAACTAATAGAATATCAAGATTTTTCTAAAATCCTTGAAAAATTTAATGATAGTATTTATGATGTTGATTTAGATGATATTATCAAAAGATTTAAAACAAATAGTAATAAAAAATTTAAATTATTTTCTTCAAAAACATATAGGAATGAAGTTATAGCATTATATAAAAATAGCTATTTAAATAATTTTAAATCAAAAATTACAAATGATAAATCATTATTAAATGATTTAAATGGAATAAAAAAAGTTTTTAATTTAAAAAGTCAGTTAAAAAATTTTGAAGACCTTGGAAATAGCTATTTTGGTAATTTATGGTCATTGAATGCAGATTTAAATCAATTAAAAAAAGTTGATAGTTGGTTTAAAAAATTTAATAAAAATATTAAATTAGGATTATTTAATGAAAAAACAGTTGAATACCTTACCAATAGCTTTATTGATTTTGATAACAATGGAGATATTGATAATTATTTAAAAACAGGAGAAAAATTTTATAATAAACTTAGTTTACTTGAGAAAAAATTAAATCCTCGAACAAAATTAATATTTAAACAGGATAGAGATGAAGTTTCCTTTAAAAAATGGTTAAAACAGTTAGAAACTTGGAAAATGGAACTTTCATCTTTACACTTATGGTCACAATATTTAAACACTAAAAATAATATTTTAAATTTAAGTTTATCAGATTCTGAGAGTTCACTTAATAATAATTTTATTAATAATTCTAATAATAACTCCAATAATAATTCGAATAATAGTTTTAATATAATTCCTAATAATAAATTTAATAGTAATTCTAATAATAATTTTAATATTAATTATACTAACAATTCTAATAATATTTCAAATCCAATTTCTAAAAATTTTATTAATACAATTGAAAAAAGAAAAATTAAAAAAGATGATGTTAAGTATTTGGTCTATGGTAATTTTGCAGATAGTGCATTGAATCTTATTTTTAGTGAAAATCCTGATTTAGCTGGATTTATTGGTGAAATTCATTGTAATAAAATTGAAGAATTTAGAAAATTAGATAAAAAAATATTAGAACTTAACAGAATACGAGCATATAATAAATTAAATTCAAATATTCCTGAGATTTTTGGAGCTACAAACAATGAAGAAGCTAAAGTTCTTGCTGGTGAATTTACTCGAAAAAGTGGACATTTACCTCTTAGAAAATTACTTGAAAAAGCTGGAAATTTAATTAAACAAATAAAACCTTGTTTTATGATGAGTCCACTTTCAATAGCTCAATATCTTGATCCTGCTAATGAAAAGTTAATCTTTGATGTTGTAATTTTTGATGAGGCAAGTCAAGTAAAACCTGAAGATGCTCTTGGAGCTTTTATGCGAGGAAAAACTGCAGTTGTTATGGGTGATACTCAACAACTACCACCTACATCATTTTTTGACCAGGTATTATCAGATGAGAATCATGAAGAAGTAGCTACAGCTATTGATATGGAGAGTATTCTTCATTTATGTAAAATGTCTTTTCCAGTTAAGATGTTGAAATGGCACTACAGAAGTCGTCATGAATCTTTAATTAAAATTTCAAATCAAGAGTTTTATGATAATCAACTACTTGTATATCCTTCTCCATCTTTTGAAGATGAAGAATATGGTTTAAAAATACATTACAATCCAAATACTGTTTATGAACGTGGTGAAAGTTCTGCAAATCCTTTAGAAGCACGAGATGTTGCAAGACAAGTAATAAATCATTTTGCTAAATTTAAAGATGAAAAAACCATAGGTGTTGGAACTTTTTCAGTTGCACAAAGAGATGCTATTTTAGAGGAATTAGAGTTAATTAGAAATGATTATCCTCAATTTGAACAATATTTTTCTGAAAATAAAGAAGATCCATTTTTTGTTAAAAATCTTGAAACTATTCAAGGTGATGAAAGAGATGTTATTATTATCAGTGTAGGATATGGATTTGATAATGAAGGAAGAATGTCTCAGAATTTTGGTCCATTAAATCAAGAAGGTGGTGAAAGAAGATTAAATGTTCTTATAACCCGTTCTAAAGAAAAATCTATTGTTTTTACTAACTTTAAATCCTATGATATTCATTTAACCACTAATCCTCCTTTTGGTGTTAAAGCACTAAAGAATTTCTTAGAATATGGTGAAAATCTTTCCAAAGGAATAAATGATAATACAAAAGATAATCCTCATTTGTCAATTGAAAATGCTATTTATTCTTTTTTAGTTGATAATGACTTTAAAGTAAAAAAAAATCTCGGTTCAGCAGGTTTTAAAATAGATTTAGCTATTCATGATCCTGATGATATGGGTAAATTTATTGTTGGTATTTTATGTGATGGAGATATTTACTCATCATCTCATGTTGCAAGAGACCGAGATCGCCTTAGAAATCAAGTTTTAAATGGATTAGGGTGGAATTTATATCATTTATGGACTACTGATTGGTATAGAAATCCAGAATTATCTAAAAAAAAGCTTATTCAGTTTATTAAAAAAACTAAAACAAATACTATTAAAAATGAGATTAAAACTACAATTAATCAAATAAAAAATAGTGAAATAATAGCTATTGGCAATGAAAATGAAGATATAACTAATGAAGATAATGAAAATAAAATCGATATTGAAGATATTGAAGATAATAATAATGGCATTGATAATGGTATTAATAATAATGGCATTGATAATGTTAATAATGATGTTAATAATGATGTTAATATTAATATGGATATGAACATTGAAAATAAAGATATTAATTTTAATCCTAGTGAAGATATTAATATTAATAATAAAAAAAATATTAAAAATAGTTTAACTGAGGATATTGAAGATTTTAATGGATTTAAGGAAGAGTATACAGATTATAATAATGAAATCAATTTTAATGAAAAAAATCAAGATTTTAACGAAGAATTTAATAATTTAAATAATAAACAGAAGAATCATAATTTAACAAATAATTATATTGATTCTAAAATTAATAATAATTATTCTAATAACAATATTAATAAAACTAATATTAATAAAACTAATACCAATGACAATAATAACATTAATAAATGTAATAACAGTAATAATACCAATAGTGATAGTAATAATAACAACACCAAGAATAATACTAATAATACTAATAATAATAATTGTAATAATAATAGCAATAATAAAAATAACAATTATAATTATGATAATATTGAAAAAGATGTAGATTTCATTGAAGATTTTAGTAATATAGATCTTAATATCAATAATATTGTTGAAGGAGAATTTGAACAAAAAGATACTACTAAAAAAGATTATTCTATTATGCCTAACTTAGATGAAAATATTAATCCAGAAAAAATGGAAAATAATGATAATGTTATAAATAGATATGATCATGAAAATACTAATAATCAAATAAATGATTTTTTAAATAAAATTTATCAGAATACTAATACCAATAATAATAATAATAATAATAATAATAATAATAATAACAATAACAATATCAATTCTAATAGTAATATTAACAATAATAATTCCAATACAAATAATAATATTGATGATATTAATAATATTAATAATATTAATAGTGATGAGAGAATCAATGATAAAAATAACAAATTTACGTCCTCTAAAAATCATACGAATATGAAAACAGAGGTTGATGATTTAGAAATGCTTCTTAATGAATTAGATTTAGATGAAAAAAGTGATAAGTATTTTGATTTAGAGAATTCAATTTTTAAAGATGAAAATAATGATAATATTGAGAGTATTGATGCTATTGGTAATATTGATAATATTAATAATGCTCTTAATACTGATATGATGAATAATATTAATAATAATATTAATAATAAAATTGATGAATCTAATATCAAAAATAATAAGTATGAGGGATCTATTGATGAGAGTATTAGAACTAATGATTATGTTGATAGTTTTAATCAAAATAAATCAGTAACACAAGTTGAAGATTATCAAAATTCTTTGGATTTACTTCCTAAAATGAATAATCTTTATGAAACACCAATAAATCGTGTTTCTGAAATATTAAACAAAATAGTAATTATTGAGGGACCTATTCATATTAAAGAGCTTACTTTGAGAATACGTGAGATTTTTGATATTAAACGTTCTGGATCTAAGGTTAAAGAAGCTGTAAACGATGCTTTAACTGAAAGTTTTAATAAAAAAGAAGTTTATATTGTTGATGATTTTGTTTTTTCAAGTGAAAATTCAAAAATAGCTGTTAGAAAAAGAGACAAGCCAAATATGGATTTAATTTCTGATTTAGAAATTGAGGAGAATATTAATTTAGTTTTAAATAATAAGATTAATAATACTAATAATAATACTAATAATAATAATACTAATAATAATAATACTAATAATGCTAATAATAATCCCCATAATCATTATGTTAATTCTATTAATTTAGATAAATTAATTAAAGAAACAGCCCATAATTTTGGATTTAGAATTACATCTAAAAAAACTCATAAGATTATTTATGATATTATACTTAAAATGTGTTCTGAAGGAAAAATAAACATTAAAAATAATATTGTTTCTACAAATCAATAAATGAAATTCTTTATTTTATGAATATCCGAAAAAATAATGTTAAATAAAAATTGAATTAGAATAATATGAATTCTTTAAAATTAGAATTCTTTAAAAAATAGTATATAATTAAAAAAGTTCCAATAGCTATTTTATTTTGATGAGAGAGAATCAAAATTGTTTTAAAATAGCTATTTGGAATGATGGCCATCATTTTTGCTAAAAAAAGTAGTTTATATTATGATATATAAAATATTGTATTTTTTTAAAACATAATTGTAAAAGGGGGTGAATATGTATAAGTGCAAAAATGATCACCATCATATAACTATATTTAATTAGTGATATATAAAGGTTTTGATATTTTTATTTTTATTAATATACTTTTTTTGTTTATTTTATCTTATTTTTCTAAATATTTCTTATATTCTATTTTTTTGAATTAATTATATATTAAAGTAAGTATTTTTGAATAATATTTATTTAATAATTGAATATATTTGAATAAATAATTTAAACATATTATTATTTATTATTATTGCTTAGATAATATTTTTTTACTATATTATTCCATAATTATCATTAATTTTTTAATATTTTTGGTTTTAAAAGTTTTATAGTTTTTTAATCTGTTAATTAATAATTTTAACAAATTATATAATATTATATTGTCTTTTATATGATAATATACTTGATAAATGAAGATCG
>JAISIT010000120.1 GCA_031261915.1 Candidatus Methanoflexus mossambicus | reverse complement strand
AAGATTTTTAAGTGGATACATAATGTTATACCAGTACATATTCAATTATAAAGAAAATTCAGCAGACAAAATACTTCAAACTGTATTAAATATTGAAATATCTTAGGTGCATGAGCGTTTAAGTATTTTACTTTACATTTTTTAAGTATTTTACTTTACATATAATGTGTTGAAATATTAAAAGTCAGCAGTAAAATATGAAATATAATATTAAAATATCTTTATTTTAAAATTAAATTGCAAATATTGTTTTATAATTTTATATCATGGATCTTCCCAAAACTACATTTTGACAAATATTGAATTATTTTAAATTCTATTTTTAGATGTTAAATTATTTAAAACTTAAATTTTAATTTTATTTAATATTATTTTTAAAAAATAAGATAAAATTAAAGAGAATGAATCATTTAAATGATTTATAATTATATTAATTTTATAAAAATTCTTAAAAATATGAATTATGGGACAGACCCATTATATTTTTTTCTAATTTATTTTTAGTAAAATTAATTTTATTGTTATTTAATTAATTAAAAAATTATTAAAAATTATTTTATTTCTTGATTTTTTAATAAAAAACTTTATAACTATTAAAAAACAATTTTTAAATAAAATTATTAAATAAAATTATTACATAAGAGTAATTAAATGAAACTATAAATAAAATTATTTAATTTAAAATTTAAGACCATTTATTATTTTGAATATAAACTGTAAACGGGCTCTATGATTTTAATTAATCTTAATTTAAACTAAAATGGGATAAGATAAAATGGATTTAAATAGAAGTAATAGCTACTACTTATTTTTAATGGTGTTGATATTATTTGATTGTATTCTTCTTTTATCTGGAGTATTTTATATTTATCCTGCGAATATGTATAATTTCATTGTTATTTTTGATTTAATTGTTTGTATTGTTCTTACTATCGATTTTTACAGGGGTTACAAACATTCAGAGGATAAAAATTATTTAAAACACAACTGGTATTACATAATAGCTTTAATTCCAGATTTATTATTTAATTGGATTTTTTTATCTTTAGGATTAATAAATGTGACTTGGATAATTAGATTTATTAGATTAATAAGGTTTTTTAGAGTATTAATTTTATTTAGGAAAGATATAAAGCTATTTACAGATTTTATAAAAGAAACTCAATTAGATAAATTATTAATGGCCGTAGTGGTATTGGTCTTATTGAGTGCAATATTTCTCCTATTTTTCGATTCTTCTTTTGATAATTTAAGTAATAGCTTGTGGTATGTCCTTGTAACACTTTTAACCATTGGTTATGGGGATATGATTCCAGATACTATGTTAGGTAGAGTTATTGGTGTTATGATAATGGTTGTAGGTTTTTCATTACTTTCTATTTTAACTGCAGCAATTAGTTCAATTTATACTAGACGAATTCAAAATGAAGAGGAAATATACTTAACCAAACAGATCAATGATTTAAAAAATGAAATACACAAATTAAATAAAAAATTAGAGGAACACGACGAAAAAATTGGGGGTAAAATTGATAATAAACAGGATAATGAAAAAAATGGTGAAAATAATATTGAATTTGATGATAAATAAGGATTAAATGAGATAATTGAAGTAATTGACGATTATAATTATTAAATGATACTTGTTTTTAAGTTATATGTTTTAGCTATTCTTTCAATTCTTTCAATCAACTTTTTATTGTATCTATGAGTAACATAATTGTTTTCTTTAAATAGCTCCTTTGTTTTATCTAAATAATCTGGAAAATGTTTATTTAATAAGTTATAATAGCTTCCTCTTGAGCTATTTATATTATTCTCATCACCGTAAAGTGTTAATTCTCCTGGAAGGATATAATCAACTCCCACTGTTTTTAAATCGTTCATTGTTTTATTTAATTCTCCTTCGCTATCGGTTATATATGGGAGAAGTGGCATTAAGCTTACTCCAACTAAAAATCCTTCTTTTTTTAATTTTTTAATAGCTATTAATCTTTTTTCTGGTGTTGGAGCATTTTTTTCAAATATTTTAGCTATTTTATTGTCTGTTGTTGTAAATGAAAAAGAAATAATCGTTTTAAGTTTATTTTCATCATTTTTGTTTAAATTGTAGTTTTCTTTTATATCTTCGGGCAAAATAGCTGAATCTTTTATTTTATTTAAAATATCAATATCTCTCAAAATAAGGTCTGATTTTGTCATTAAATGGACTGAAAATTTAAATCTATTAGTTATTTGAAGTATTTGTCTTGTTATTTTAGTTTCATTTTCAATGTTCATGTAAGGATCTGATGCAGAACCAATAAGGATAACGGCTCTCTCACCTTTTGATGCTTTATTTTTTAACTGTGTTTTAAATAATTCTACAGCATTTTCTTTAATAAAATAGCTATTTGTATTGTCCGCATATTTACTTCCATTTATATAGCAATAGCTACAGTCAAATGAACATCCCATATATGGATTTATTGTATAATCTTCCATATAAAACTGTCGTGATCCTTTTCTTTTATTTAATATTGATTTGACTTTTTTTGTTTCAAATGAATGCTTTTTAGCTATTTCTTCTATTGTTTCATTTTTATTAAATAGCATTGTAATTAATATTGTGTATTGTTTTATAAATAATTTTTTCAAATAATATATTTTTAAATAGCTTTTTTATAAATTCAACTGTCCGGAATTTCTGGGTGGTTCAAAATTGAGGAAATAAAAAAGTTAAAAGAAATTTTAAATTTATAGTAAAATAAAACAATAAATATATATACTAAAATATATAAATAATTTAAATCACAGGTAAAGCCTATAATCCTCGTCACATTTTGTGGCGAATTAAGTGCTTATAGGTTCTGGCCTTCGGGTAAATTACTTTTTTTACTATAATTTAAACAAATTTATCTTTAAATTAAATAAATCTACAAACTCTGGATTGTTTCTTTCAAACTTTTGAAAAAAGACCATGAAATTATATCCACGATTTGTAAACATTTCCATGCATGAAAATAGCTATGAAATATCTCTAAATTACATTTTTTAGAAATGTTTAAATTTTCTGTAAATATATTATTAAATTGCTCTATTCTTTTACTTTAAATTTTGATTTATCGATTCTAACAATTAAATTATCATCAATACATAATTGTTTTGCTAAATAATTTGCTAAAGAATCGTATAAATAATTTTTATTAATATTCTTTATATTCTTTTTAGTTTTATCAAATATAACACAATAAATTTCAATATCTGAAGAATTTAGCTTTTTTATTAAATATTTTATGATTTCTGATGAGCATTGATTTCCTTTTAATTCAATTATTCCTTTAATTTCTTTTTAAATTTATTTTATTTTATTAATCAATTTTTAATGGTATTTAATGGTTTTTAGCCATATTTATTTTTTTCATAAAAATGATTGTAGTTTTTGTGAAATTTCTTGGCTAGTGGGTAAAAGATTTTCATAGTTTTTCGGTAATTTTTTACTTGTTTTATACGTGGATACTCCAATAGGTAAATTTGAAGTCTTTAATGAATATTCTACTATTGTTCTATCTTTTTCTTTGCAAATTATAATTCCTATAGCATCATTTTCATCTGGAAGTTTAACTTTTTCGTTTAAAACTGATAAATAAAATTCCATTTTGCCTTTAAATTCTGGAATAAATTCTCCAATTTTAAGTTCAACTGCAACTAAACATTTTAACTGGCGATGATACAACAATAAATCTATAAAATACTCTTTATTATTAACTTCAATTTTAAATTGATTGGATATAAATGCAAATTGAGTTCCCATTTCAATTAAAAAATTCCGAATATTTTTTATTAATGCATTCTCCATTTCTTTTTCTGAATATTTATCGCTTAATTCAAGAAAATCAAAAATATATTCATCTTTCACTGCTAAATGTCCTTGTTTTTTAATTTCATTGGGTAAAGTTTTGTCATAGTTAGTTTGATTTAATAAAAATTTTTCATAACTTTTGTTTTCAATCTGATTTATGAGGACATTTTTTGTCCATCCAAACTTTTTTGTTGCTAAGATATAAAATTCTCTTTCTTGGTTGTCTTTACATTTTTGTAATATTGCAATATGTTTACTCCAACTGATTTCATTTAATAATGGTTCTAAATTTTCTACTCCATTGTATTCATTATAAAAACGTATCATATATTTTAAATTGCTTTGAGAGAATCCTTTTATTCCTGGGAATTCTTTTTGAAGTTCTGAAGATAACGATGATATTAATTTTGTTTTAGATTTTTCAATATTGGATTGACTAAGTGCTTTTCCAATTTCCCAATATAACTGTATTAACTTTACATTTACGAATTTCAATGATTCGTATTGTGTTTTTCTAATTTTTTCTTTAATTTCCCTAATAAGTTTTATTTCATTTTTTTCAATTACCATTCGATAACCTCAATGAATATTTTTTATTTTTATCTGTTTTTTTTTAAAAATTTTTAGACAACCATTGGTTGTCTTGAATATATTTTATTTAAATTATAATTTATTAAATGCTGTCAATTTCATTTTTTAATTTTTTCATTATTAACTCAAAGATTCTAATAATATTTAATAATTTTTAATTAGTTTATATGACTTTTTAATTTATTATTACTTTTTTTATATTTTTTATTATATTTAAATCTTTTTATTTATTAATTTAATATAAACTCATCTATTTCTGTAAAAATTTTATTAAAAAATCAATAACTTTTCAATTTTATATTTTGAAAAATTATTCATTATTAACTTTTAATTATTTTTTAGATATTTTTTAAAGGCATTTTAAGGGCAATATATTTATATTATTTTAAACATAATCTAAAAACATGTCTGATAATTTCAAAGAAATTTTAACCAAAACCCTTGAATCAAGTGAAAATTAATTTATTGATGATGAAGGAGATTTACTCAGAAATAAACTAATTGATTCTGCTTTAAAACATGATGAAGATTTAATTAAAGTATTAATTTCTAAGTTGTGTTTCAAAGTTGGTTAACTTTTTTTTAATTGCAATAAAATTTTTTAATTTTTTTTTAATATTTTTTTTTAGTAATTATTATTTTTTTTTATATTATTATTTTTGCTTGTATGT
>JAISIT010000111.1 GCA_031261915.1 Candidatus Methanoflexus mossambicus | reverse complement strand
ATTGCAAAACTAACAAATAAAGATAATACTACAATACAAAGGAAAATTAATAAATTAGCAGAAGAAGGATTAGTTAAATTCAAAAGAGGATTAAAAAACAGCAAAATACCAATCATAACCTATGATAAAATTGAAATTGCATTATAAAAACTCGATTTGATAATCTATTCATTATTTAAACAATCTAAATTTAATTTGCATTGATTTAACATTTTCTAAAAATTATAATCTACTATTTCATATTAATTTAAATAAATTAATATTTAGGCTTTGTAGAAATCATAAATTGATTTCCATATCAAACAATTTTGCATATCTATAAATAGCATAATATTGATTTTAAGTTTAGTTTCTTTATTTCTCAAGTTATCATTTCTACTTTGGTTTTTTGTGAATCTTTCCTCTAATTTTTATTTTATTTAGTTTTTCTTTTTTTTATAAATTTTAAAACATGAAACATGTTTATTAATTAATAAAACTATTTTTTAGATGATTTTTTTATTAATAAAATATAAATATATCAAATTACTAAAATTGTTTTTATCAAAATACTTAAATTATTTTTATCAAATTACTAAAATTATTTATATCAAAACACTTAAATTATTTATATCAAATTACTAAAATTGTTTTTATCAAAATACTTAAATATAGTAATATATAGGATTGTTATTATGAAAAATAAATATTTAAAACGTGTAATAGATGATATATTAAAAAAACGTTTAGAAATGATTGGAGCAATTGTCATTGTTGGTCCTAAGTGGTGTGGTAAAACAACAACTGCAGAAAGGCATGCAAAAAGCGTGTTAAAGTTGCAGGATCCAGATAGAAAAAAATCTTATTTAAAATTAGCTTCTGTTAAACCATCAACACTTTTAAGAGGTGAAAAACCAAGACTAATTGATGAATGGCAAATGGCTCCTATATTATGGGATGCGGTTAGAACTAGCGTCGATGAATTAAGTCAAGATGGATTATATATTTTAACTGGGTCAACTTCAATAAATGAAGAGGAAATAATGCATTCAGGAACTGGTAGAATACATAGATTAACTATGAAACCAATGAGTTTATATGAAAGTAAGGAATCTAATGGTAAAATAGCTATTATCGATTTATTCAATTCTCCAAATTTAGATATTGATGGTATTAAATCAAATTTGTCCATTGAAGAGTTGATTTTTGCAAGTTGTCGTGGAGGATGGCCTGAAAGCTTAAATAAAAAATCTAAAGAATCTCAACTTTTTGTAGTTTCTAATTATTTGGATAATATTTGTGAAAGTGATGTATCAACAGTAGATGGAGTTAAACGCGATCCTAAAAGAGTTAGAACTCTTTTGAAATCTTATGCAAGAAATATTTCCACTCTTGCATCTGATGAAACTGTAATAAAAGATATTAGGGCTAATTTTTCAGATATTTCTCAACCAACATATTATTCATACATTGATGCATTAACAAGATTATTTGTAATATCTGATGTTCCTGCATGGAATCCAAATATAAGATCAGCTACAGTTATCAGATCAAAGAATAAAAAAGAATTTATTGATCCATCAATTGCTGTGGCTGCTTTAGGACTTTCTCCTGAATCATTACTACATGACTTAAACACTTTTGGTTTTATATTTGAAAATTTATGTATCCGTGATTTAAGCGTATATTCAAGTTCTGCAGGTGGCGAAATTTCATATTATAATGATAAATATGGTCTTGAAGTAGATTGTGTCCTACATTTAAAAGATGGGAGATATGGTCTCATTGAATTTAAATTAGGAAGTAATGAAATTGAAAAAGCTGCTAAAAATTTAATAAAGCTTTATAAATTAATAAAAGAAAAAATAATAAAAAATAATTTAAATATTAAAAAACCAAGTTTTTTAGCTATTATTACTGGTGGTGAATTTGCTTATACTCGCGAAGATGGAGTTAAAATATTACCAATTGGAGTTTTAAGATAAATAATAACATTTATTTAAGTAATCACTATTTTAAAAAATTTCATGAAACTTATAAAGACTATCCAAAACTCTCAACAGTGCTGAGAGAAATTACATGGACAAATAATGTGACTATTTTTTCAAGAGGTAAAATCATTGAAGAAAGAGAATTTTATTTAAAAATGAGTAAAAAGAAAAACATTATTCTAAATGGTATTGAAGATTATTATTCCTTTTTATCTAATATTTAAGTAAAATTAAGTAAAAAAAGTTT
The DNA here is from genome assembly GCA_031261915.1 of Candidatus Methanoflexus mossambicus. Classification (GTDB taxonomy): domain Archaea; phylum Methanobacteriota; class Methanobacteria; order Methanobacteriales; family Methanobacteriaceae; genus Methanoflexus; species Methanoflexus mossambicus. The sequence goes on along the minus strand of JAISIT010000111.1, from coordinate 2,179 downwards.
AAATCTTGTGATTATCATGCTTTTGAATAAAAAGTTTAAAACTTTGAGAATAATCTAAAAGTGGATAAATTTATTTAATATTGTTATTAATAATTAATTATTTATGTCATAAAAAAGATAGTATTATTAAATTTAAATTTTATACTTATTATAAACTGTTAAGAAGAGTTTTTTATCTACAAAGTAAAAGCAATTTTTGATGGATTTAATTTTAAATTTAATGAACCTTTACCTTTTAATGAAGAGTGTGAGGTTGAAATTAGTTTTAAAAACACGAAAAAACAAAAATTAAAATAATTTAAGTTGATATTATGGTTTCAAGGGCTAATATAAATCCTGAGGTTTTGAAATGGGCTAGAATCGATGCTGGTTATGATGAGTCTAATTTGCCTAAGAATTTATTGAAGAATTATCAAAAATGGGAGAATGGTAGTGTTAAACCTACTTGGAATCAGTTAAGAGAATTGGCTAATCAATTTAAAAGACCTTCTGCATTTTTCTTTAGAAAAGAAATTCCAGTTGTTAAAAAAACTTCTTTAATTGAATATCGTCAAAAGAATAATGAATTTATTCATGATAAATCTCCAAATTTAATTTATAACATTCGTCTTTGTGAAAATTTGAGAAAAAACTATATTGAATTAATGGAAAGAATGTATTCACATCAAAAGTCATTTAAAAAATATAGGGTGGATTTTAAAGATGTAACCGAAGTATCAAATCATTTTAGGAATATTTTAGATCTTGATTTAAATGAACAGAAAAAATGGTTTGTAACTGATAGTGGTTCTCATGATTTTAAACATTATAATTTCTTAAATAATTGGAAAATAGCTTTAAATAATATAGGAGTTCTTGTTTTTGAAACTGAAAGAGTTTCAATTGATGAAATGAGAGCTTTAGCTATTTATCATGATAATTATCCTATAATTATATTGAATGGTGCAGATTCAGTTAATTCAAGAATTTTTTCATTGTTCCATGAATTAACTCATTTAATTTTAGGTGAAAGTGCTATTTGTGATCTTGAAGATGAGAATAAAAAAGAAATATTTTGTAATGCGGTTTCTGGAGAATTTTTAGTTCCTTTTGAAGATTTAAATAAAACAGAAATTAAAGATATTTCTTCAAATACTGATGACAATAAGATAGAATCTATTTTACTTAAAATATCTAATATTTATGGAGTTAGTCGTGAAGTAATATTAAGAAGAACTTTAGATTTAAATAAAATTTCAAAAGAGTATTATAATTCTAAAAAAAATGAGTGGAATGAGAATTATAAGAAAACTGATAAAAATAGTGGTGGAAATTATTTAAATAATAAACTAAAATATTATGGGAAAGAATATTCTTCTTTAATTTTATCTGCTTATGAAAATAAGATTATTTCTTCAGTGGAATTTTCTGATTTTATGAATTTGAGTATTAAACATGTTCCTAAATTAGAACACTTAATTTTTGGTGATTAATATGGAAACATTTGTTATAGATACTAATTCTTTAATTGAATTAGATAGATTTAATAAAAATGTTTTTAAATCATTATGGGAAAATATTAATGAAATGTGTGATAATAAAAGTCTTTTTTCAGTCATGGAAGTTTATAGAGAGTTAGAAAAAATAGATGATAGAATAAAACAATATTGGGAAAATAAAAATCATATCTTTCTTGAACTTGGTGAAGAAGAACAAATTGCTACTACTCAATTAGAGTGTTTTGAGAAGTTTCAAGAATATGGAACTAACACAACAAATAATTTATGGGCAGATCCTTATTTAATATCTTATGGGATTACAAAAGATGCAATTGTAATAACAGAAGAATCATTAAATTCACAACCGGAGCGAAAAATTCCATATGTATGCAATCAATTGGATATAACTTGTTTGAATTTAGATAGTTTTATGGAATATCAAAATTGGGAATGGTAATTTTATTTTTTTCAATATATCATAATTCTATAGAAAATGAAAAATTAACTAATTTAAGAGATATTTTACTTCTAAAATTAATGTCTGGAGAAATAGTGTTTCTAATGCTGAAATCTAAAAATGTTTAATAAAAAGCATTATTTTTTATTATAAACTGATCTCGTTTATCAATATCTAAATTATAGAACTATCATTTCAGATGGAAAAGCAATTATTTTCTATCTTTAGGTGGAAATGGATCTTT
>JAISIT010000059.1 GCA_031261915.1 Candidatus Methanoflexus mossambicus | reverse complement strand
AACTTTTCGATAAACAGCAGATTTTATTTTCTTCTTATCTGAAGTTATGATAAGTATATCAATATCTGAGTTTATAGAATCTTCATTACGAGCAACAGAACCATATAAAATTATTTTTTCAATTTCTGAAAAATTTAAAGAATTTGCAAAGTTAATTGCTACATCTTTTTTGTTCATAAAGAAACCTCTTTTTTATTTATTAAGAGATATTATGTTAAGTAAATCTATTTAAATTTTGTTAACAATTCATTAGACTATCAAAAACATGATAATAAACAATATTTGATTAAATAAGTAAATTTTTAAGCCCCTATTCATTAAATGTTCCGTCTATAATTTTTATTTCTTCCTCTGATAAATCATATAATTCATAAACTAAGTTATCTATTTTTTCGTCTGTTTTTTGTATTTGTTTTTCTAATAATTGTTTATCATGTGGAGTTTTAGCACTATTAAATTTCTTTTTTAAATCCATCATTTTATTTGTTAAATTACTAAATGGTTTTTGTTCTTCAAGACTTATTGCAGGAATTGGAATTTTTGAAATTCCATTAGCAAAATATTCAAAAACTCCAGAACCCGTTTGTTTTCCTATTGTTTTGTATCTAAAATTAAGTAATTTAGAATTTAATAATGCTAAAATATATTCCATTGCATAATTTTCATTTGTTCCAAAAATAACTGTTGTGTTTGTAAGTCCTAAATAATCAAAACTTTTATCTAAAGCAAAAATATTTTCTTTAGAACGATAACTGCAAATTATCTTAGGTAAATTATAGTATTCGCTATGGAGAGCAAAAGTATAATTCCACCATGGGGACGTTGGTCTTCTTTTTTTATCTGCTCTATTTTTTAAAGTATTTTTATTTTCTTTTAAATATTTTTGAACTGAGTCTGGAAGTTCTTTAAAATCTTTAACAAATTCAAAATATAAAATATAATCAGTATTATCATTTATATAAAATTTATCAATTGTTTTACCTGTAATTCTCTTTTTAATAAATTCTGCTGGAAAATTTTCTGGATACTCTTTAAATATGAAAACATCATTTGCTGCTGTTTCCATTCCTTTTCCTACTAAAAATAAATCACCTAATTTTGAATGATTCCCATCAATTTTCTTGTTTAATTCTTTAACTTCATCATTTATCAATGGAAAAACATTATCTTTAACAAAATTAACATTAAAATAATTATTTTCATTATTAATTAAATTTAATAAATTTTTATATTCATAATCTTTTTCATTTAAAGTTATTGCTTTAGTAAGCTTATTTTTATTTGTTTTATCAAAAAGTACAATTGAAGTTGTAATTCCTGCATTAAAAACTAAAAATTTTTCAAAATTAACTATTTTTGATAATGGACATTTATCTAAAATATAATTTCTTAATTTTTTACCTTTATCTGAAAATAAAAATGCATTAGATATTATAAAACCAATTAATCCTTTGGATATTTGGCTTGATTTTTCAATGAAATAAAATAAAATATCGCTTTTATCCATATAAACATCATAATGATTTTTTAGATATTTTGTTTCTTCTGAATTTCTACCCATTGTTTGTATATTAAAATAAGGAGGATTCCCAATTACCGCATCAAAACCTCCATTTTCAAAAACTTCTTTAAATTCTTCTTCCCAATCAAATGGATTAATCTTTTTAATTTGTTCAGAATCTAAATCTTCAGCATCTAAAATATCTGTACCTATTAAACTATTTCCACATCGAATATTATCTCCTAAAAATGGTAATAATCTTTCATATTTAAATTGTGTCTGATAACTTTTATCTCCAGTTTCATCTTCTAAAACTTTTAAAAGTAAGCTTAATTTAGTCACTTCTACTGCTTGTTTATCTAAATCTACACCATAAATATTATTTAAAAGTATTTCTTTCTTTTTATCAATGGTTAAATGCCATTCTTTATTTTTTCCTTGATAAACAGTATCTTTCGGTTGTTTATTAAGTTTGGAATAATAATCAATATGCCATTTTAATAAATAATCATAAGCTCCAAGTAAAAAAGATCCAGACCCACAAGCAGGATCAACAATTCGCAATTTAGAAACTTGATTTGGAGTCTTATTTTCAACTAATTTTCCAACAGTATTTTCAACTATATAATCAACAACATATTTTGGAGTGTAGTAAACTCCTCCAGCTTTTTTGACTTCTGGTTTTTCTTCAATCTTAGCTTTATGAGATGGAGTTAATCTTATAACTTTTCCTAAAAACTGTTCATAAACATTACCTAATATCTCAGGAGATAATACAGAAAATTCATAAGGTGAAATAGGATAATATAAATTTTTAATAATTTCTTTTAATATTCCATTATCAATTTTTAAGTTTAAAGTAAATTCATCTGCTTTTTGTGAAATTCCTTTTTCTTCTTTAAAGTGGAATAATCCAGAATTATATTTTGCATCCGCTTTATGGCATAATTTTCCAAATTCTTTATAAATTTCTTCAGAATCTAATAAATTGAGTAATTGTTTATATGGTTCTATTCCCCTATCTTCTGCCATACGTAAAAATATTATTCTATCAATTGTTTGTTGAACTGCATAATTTAGTTCATCAACATTTAAATCTGTGTTTCTTATAGCAATATTTCGAGCTAGCAACTCTCTCCATTCTTCGATTTCTTTTAAAAATTCATCATCTACTTCAGATGTTCCTTTTTTAATTTTTTTCCCTGCAAATTTATCAAAACTACCTGTTTCAACAGCTTCTTTAGATAAAAGATTATATATTTCATC
>JAISIT010000023.1 GCA_031261915.1 Candidatus Methanoflexus mossambicus | reverse complement strand
GGGTCTAAATTTGAAAGTAATTCTGCTAAATATGGTGGAGGTGTTTATTCTAGTTCTCCTTTAGATATTTCTTCATCTAACTTTGTTAGTAATAAAGCTAGTAGTAATGGAGGGGGAATTTATTCATTGAATCCCATGATTATCAAATCTTCGGATTTTAGAACTAATACTGTTACTAATATGGGTGGGGCTATTTATATAACTGGAAGTAGTTTAAGTAGTATTGTTGGGTCTAAATTTGAAAGTAATTCTGCTAAATATGGTGGAGGTGTTTATTCTAGTTCTCCTTTAGATATTTCTTCATCTAATTTTGTTAGTAATAAAGCTAGTAGTAATGGAGGGGGAATTTATTCAAGAAATAATGTTAATTTAACTAAATCATCAATTTCTAGAAATTCTGCTAATTATGGTAGTGGGATATATTCTTTACGTACATTAAGATTAAGTTCTTGTTCTGTATCAAATAATAATGCTAAATTTATTAGAATTGCGATGTCAGCTCCAACTTCAGTTAGATCTGGTTCTACTCTGGTTATTAAAGCAGGTTTAGTTTTTGGAGATAATGTAGACGGTGCTTTCTATACAAGTAATGGTAATGTTTTTGTAAACGGTAAAAAATTAACAATTTCTAATTATGCCCCTAACAGAAAAATTACTTTAACTATAAGTGGTAAATCTACTTCTAGAACTTCAGATAAAGTTGGAATTTCTACTTTTAATGTTGATACTAAAGTATCAAAAACTGTGACTACTAAAGCAACAGTAAGCTCTATTCAAGGATCTAAAAGATTCTCTACTTCTAAAAATATTAAACTTGTTGTGAGTAAAAGTACAAGTAAAACTTCTTCTAAAGTCAAAGCTTCAGCTTCTAGTAAAGTTTCAAAATCTAGTGTTAAAAAAGCAACTAGTAATGTGGTTTTACCTTCTTCAAAAATTAGTAAAAGTTCAAAAAGTGTTAAACAAGTTTATGTAAGTAAAAAGAGGGGATGGGTTTCATATTCTATGAGTATAACTCATAATAATTTTCCTGACAAAAAAATCAGGATAAGGACTAAAAATGTGAAAACTACTATAAATTATAAGTTTGTTTCAAAAGTAGAAAAGGTTCGAAAGAAAACAAATAAAAATACTATTATTACTACTAAAACAACTAAAAAAGGAAATAAAATAATTAAAACAATAAGAAAGGATCAAATATCTTATACTTATAAAAATGTAAAAAATCCTTTTTTATCTGCATCAATTGGATGTGAGGTTGGTAGTAAAACAATTAAAAATATCGCAAATAAATTTAAAAATTATAAAAATAAGTATGATAAAGCAAATGCTATTTATAAATATATTAGAAAATATGTTGCTTATGACTCAAAGCTTCCAAATACTGCTGTTGGTGCATGGAAAAAGAAAAAAACTAATTGTGTTGGTTTTGCTCATTTAATTGTTGCAATTTCTAGAGCTTCAGGAATTCCTGCACAGTATGAACATAAATGTAAAGCTTTTGGAAGTGGTCATAGTGCACATATTTGGTCATTATTATATATTAATGGTAAATGGATTAAAGCAGATGGAACAATAAAAATAGTTGATTCAAAAGGTAGACTTTTAAAAAAAGAAACTGCGAATGCAAAAATTGGATCTGTTGGAGCTTGGAGTTCTTATAAAACTGCTAAAGGAGGCCATGAGATAATGCCAATCAATATTTGCGATACTTGGTATCCTTCATGTACAAATAGATTTGATAAAAACGGAAATCACATAGATACTAAGATAACTGCTTGTAAAGTAAATTGTAATGGGTGGAAATAGATTTTTTATATAAGGAGGTTTATTTTATGAATAATAAAATGTTAATAGTTGTTTTTATTATTATATTGGGTATAGGAGGAGTAATATTTTTTTCAATAGCTACTAATAATAATGGAAATAGTAATAACAATAATAATGTTAATGTTACGGAAAATAGTAGTAATATTACATCAGATAATTCAAGTAATTTCGATGACTTAGATAAGTCAAATAATGGTAAAATAGGTGATTATGAAAAAAATAATTCATTTAATCAACCAAATATTAAAAATACTAAGCCTAAATTGATAGCTAAAAATGAAGCAATTAAACAAACTAAATCAAATTTAAAAAATGCAGGTATTGAATATTTAGATGTAGGCAGTGTTGAATTGGTTAAAAGTGATGGCAAATATTATTGGGCTGTTAGTTATACTGAATCAGATGGGAGGCCTTCTTCAATGTATATAAATGCTGAAAGAAAATAATATTTAAAATATCTAATCTTAAATACTTAAAACATAATTATAGCTATGCAAACCTGATGAAATGGTAATAGTGTGATTCATACATGAATGATATGATTAAGAAAATTGGGATAAGAATTTTTAATAAGGTATTTATTTAGCTATGTTTTATGTAATTAATTACTATACTTTAATTTATAATTAGATTTATATTATTTGAGGTTTATATTTATGAAATATTTTAATTTATTTAAAATTGTTGCAGTTGGTGTCGTCTTACACTCATCCAAAAAATAAATTGGTTCAAAATGAAGCTAAATATATGCAATATAATTTATATGGTAAAGGACCAAATTTATTTTCTACTTTTACTTATATTTGTAATAAATTAACAGGACGGTCACATAAGGATAGGAATGCAATTTGGGTAAATTAAGGTGGATTTTATGAATAAAAAATATGTAATTTTTTTAAGTATATTAGTTTTTTTGATTGTTGCTATTAGTGCTTTCTTTTTAATATATGATGGAGAAAGTTTTAGTAAAAAAGAATCAGATTTCGATAGTTGGAATAATGAAAGTTTAAAATCAAATGATAGTAAAATTAATGATTCTAATTCAACTGATTCTGAAATATCTGAAAATAAACAAAAATCTGAAAATAAACAAACATTAAAAAATAAAAAGACAAATGAAACAGTGTTTAAAATGACACCATTAATGAAGAATGAAGCAATTAAATTGGCAAAAAATGAAATTCATCTGGATCCTGGTTTAATATTTGGAAATAATGCATATGAGTGGCCTGGAGGGGCTTGGCAAATTTATGTCTATAATAAAACCACAGGAGAAATCGTCGATTTTTATATAATTGGACAATATGGAACTATAT
>JAISIT010000070.1 GCA_031261915.1 Candidatus Methanoflexus mossambicus | reverse complement strand
GAAATAGGGAGATTATCAATCAAATAATCATTACTTGTGGCTCTTAAAGATTTACGACCAGTAGAACTTTTTTTTCTAATTTTATCCTTTAAAGTGTAAGAAATCTTCTCAAAACCCTTAACAACACTATCAAAACTAACTCTAAACCATTTATTACACTTTTGACAATGATAACGTCTCAAATAAACAGTTATTTTTCCTAACACTTCCTTAACAAAAGTTCTAGACCTAAAATCCTTCTTATGAACATGAAAACTACCACAAACAGGACAAACACGCTCATTATACTCAAAATAATTATCTCCCAAAGCATGAATCGAATAATCAATCTCATCTACATCTTTATTTGAAAAAGCATTACGATTAAAAACACTATCAAAACTAACATCAGAACCCACAAAATCATCTAAAGTAGACTGAACACTCTTAAAAACACTATTAATCTCATTAAAACAATTTAAAAACATATAATATAATATATAAAAACCCATATATAAATATTTCGATTTAAAAATTACCAAAATAAGAAAAAAAAATAAAAACCAAGAAAATACCAAAAAATAACAAATAACCTAAGGGTAAAAAGAAAAATAAAGAACTTTTAAGAAAAAATCAAAAAAAAAAAAACATTCCTAGAGCCCCAAAAAATGACATAAAAATACCAAAAAAAGTAATACTCAACTCAAAGAGCCAAGAACTTTACAGTACCCTATATTTTCTAAATTAAATAATTTAACTGAGTTAACATTAGAACTAAATTATTCAACAATTTGTGGGTATACACAAGATGAATTAGAAAAAAATTTTAAAGAGCATTTAATAGAATTAAGTGAAAAAAATAATGACAGTTATAAAGAAACTATTGAAAAAATAAAAAGATGTTATGATGGGTATTCATGGGATGGAAAAAACTTTTTATACAATCCTACTTCTGCATTGTCATTACTTAGAAAAAAACAGTACAGTAATTATTGGTTTGATACTGCAACTCCTGATTTTTTAATGGAATTCATGAAAAAAGAAAACATTGATATTAATCCATTAATTGATTCAAATATTTCATTTAATGGAGATTTTCCCACATTTAACTTAAAAGATATTGATTTTGGAACCATATTGCTTCAAACAGGTTATTTAACTATAAAAAAACATGAAAAATCATTACAAGGTTTTGAAAAATATACTTTAGATATCCCAAATCAAGAAGTTAGAACATCTTTATTTAAATATATTGTAGCTACATATACTAATAACACTCCAGAAGAGATAGATAATACTGCAGAAAACTTTATAAGTTATATACTTACCTCTGATGAAGAGAATTTAACAAAAACTGTGGATATTTTAATTGGAAAAGTGGCTTATCATTATGATACCCATAATTGGAAGCACTATCAAAGTATTTTTAGAGGGTTTTTTATGGGAATGGGAATAAAAACTCTCTCAGAAATTCCAAATTCCCAAGGAAGAATTGATTACGTATTAGAATATAAAAATACATATATTATAATAGAACTTAAATACAGCACTCAAAAAACCCTTGATGAAATGTTAAAAGAAGCAAAAAAACAAATATACGGAAAAAGATATTATCAAACTTACCAAGATAAAAATATAATAACAATAGCTATTGCAATAAAAGAAACAGAAAAAATAAAAGAAACAAAAGCCCAAATAAGAACATTAAAAGAATTAAAAGAAGAATTAAAAGAAGAATTAAAATAAAATGCTCATGCATAGGAAATATCGCAAATGCATATTGGTATTAAATAGTATTTAAATGACATTTATATAATATCTTAGGTACATGAGCATTAAAATTATTAAAAATTATTAAAAATTATTAAAAATTATTATTGTTTACATATAATATTTATAATTTTTTAACCAACCTTGAAACACGATCAAAAAATTAAAAAAAGAGTATATTTAAGAATAAATCATTGATAACTAAGAAATTATTCATCAAAAATACATACTCTTAGATAAGTTAATTTATCGCCGTTAAATTCAACAAAATCATAGCTTGGATTTATGTATTTATCCATTATATCTTCTTCATCTATTAGATTTAGATTTTGTGATAAATTTACATTGTAAACCATCAGTATTCGCAAAATCATCATTCTAAACATTTCAAAAATACTTAAAATTTTATTATTTATTTTCATGATCATTACCTTCTGATTTCTTTTTAAAAAAATTTAAAAAAATTTAAAAAATAATTAATATTTAATATATAATTTATACTATACTTGAAAAAATAAATCAGAATACTTTAATATATACAAAACAAAGAAACCTTTTACCTTATAAAAAATATTTTAAAAAAAATATCAATCAATATAGCTTTAAAATCCTACTTAAAATTAATAAATAGGAAAAGCCATTCCAATTATTATTTTTTAAAAAATATTTGAAAAATTAAAGAATAAGGAAACTTATTACCTCATAAATAATTGATTATAAAAAAAATTTAAAATCTAAAATAGATTCTAAATTGAAAATTATAAATTACAAAAAATAATATTCTTTATTTAAAATATTATAATATATATGATTACAATTATATAACAAAGCATATATAAATGTTTTGTTTTTAAATTGTAAAAGTATAAAATAAGCCACTCTTAAAATCAAATTACTTGGAAGAAAAATTTTCTTAAGATTAATAAAAAACACTTAATTTTTGATTTTAATATTTATTTATTTATTTTTTTTACTTTTATCTACTATATTCTTTTATTTTTTTATTTTAAAATTATTTAATAAATATTTCTATATATTATAAGTCATATAGTCATATTTATGAATATTATTAATTTTTCATCTATAAAATTAAAATTTAGCTATTTTTAAAAAAATTTTAGAAAATTTATTTAATTTTAATTGCTTATCTAAAACTATTTTTAAAAAATATAAAAAGTATTGTAAGTCCATTATTGGAGAATCTGATGATTTTTAAAGGATATTAATTAATAATTTTAATGAATTAAATATTAATATTAAAAATAATAATTTAAATAATCTTAATAATTATTTTAATGATTATAATAATTTTTTAGCTTTAAATTTCTTTGAAAATATTATTAATAATAAAAATAGTAATGTCACACCACATAAAAATATATTTAATGGCTAATTAAGTAATTTTTTTAGGAATAATTCTTAAATAGATGATATTAATAAATTTAATAGCTCTAATATACTTAATTATTATGATAATCATTTTGTTATGATTAAATATATTTGTTTTCAATGTATTTCCAATGATAGTAATTTTAATAGTTGAAAAAAAGATAAAATATAAAAATAAAGATAATAAAAAGGTTAATTATCCCATTAAATATTTATATGTGAAAAATAAAGTAAAGAATTTCTTAAACCAGTTAATTTTAATTTAAATGATGAAACTAAAAAAAATAAAATAAAATTAAATAATGCCACCAAATAAGCCAAAAATAAGGGAAAATAGAATTATAGCAATGAAAATAGCTGAAAATAGATTCATAACAGGATTTACAATGCTTTTAGGTAATTTATATTCAAGAAGCAATCTAAGTAAATGACCACCATCTAAACCACGAATAGGAAGTAAATTAAACAATCCAATGGAGATATTAATAATAAATACCCATTGTGCGATATCAGCTAAGCAATACCAAACCCATGGAATATCTTTACCCCAAATAGCTTTAATGGAATCTTTAACCATCATATTTTGACTTACAGTAATACCAATAAATCCATTATCAATGTTGGTTGGATTATTTGAAGTAATAATAGTAAAATCTCCTTGATTGGTTGAAATATTTAAAGTTTGATTAGGTTTTATTGAATACATAAAATTAAGATAGGTTTTAGAATCATGGATAGTGTAACCATTAATACTGTTAATAACCATACCAGTTTTTAAATAACCATCAGCAGGAGAATCAACAATCACATCACTGACTAAAATACCATTTTCATGAAAATTAGCAGGAATTATAACTGTTGAAATAACAATAAGCGATAAAATAGCTATTATGGCTAAACTCATGTTTGCTACAGATCCAGCGGCAAAAATTCTCATTTTAGGAAGAATTGTAAGTTCATTCATCTTTTCATCATCGGGTTCAACAAAAGCCCCTGGAAGAATAGCTAACAAGAATAAACCAACTGATTTAATTTTAATTTTAGCTATTTTAGCATAAATTCCATGGGAAAATTCATGAACAATAAGACCTAAAGTTAAAGCAATAATTCCTGAAACAAATGGGATAAAAATAGGAGATCCTGGAACTTCAACACCAGGTAACAATAAAGAAACTGAAGGCATAGTTGTAATTGTATTTAAAGAAATTATTAAAGTATATGCTGCAAAAATCATTGCCAAAAAGGAAATAACAATTCCAATATTCATAAACCATCTCCAGAATTTAGGAGAGATTTTAGCTATTTTTTCAATTATTCCTTCTAATCGAGTGGTTTTAAACATTATCATTGGAAAATTTAATTCCACACCATATTTATTTAATTTATCTTTAAAAATCAAACAAACAAGCCATATAGCTATAAAAGCTATTAAATAATAATAAATTCCATTCATATTTATTTTACTCCGAATAATTTTAAAATTAATAAAATTTAAATCTAATAATATTAAAAAACTAATAAAAAAAACCATTAATTAAAAAAACAATGCAAAAACAATGAAAAAAAACAATAAAATAAAAAATGTTCAATTAATAGCTTATATCTTATATAGTAAATACTACTATTTATAATTTTTTAGCTATTTAAATTTATATTAAACTAATTATAAATTATAACATATAATTTAAAAATTATAAAGTTTAACATTTAACTTACAAAGTATAACTTACAAATTATAAAGTATAACATATAACTTACAAAGTATAACTTATAACTTACACTTAAAAATTAAAAAAGACATTATATGACTAATAGATATTTACCTTATTTAGATGTCTTTATAGTTCTTTTAGAGTTATATAATTTAAATAAAACCAAAACTAATTAATGGCAAATATAAAATATTATTTTCATATCTAATCCTATTATATCTATTAGAAATTAATATTCCTTTATCTGCTCCATATTTATTCATTGTAATGGTAAGTTGACTCTTAGTCTTTTTGCCTATTCCTACTTCAATTGGAACCAAATTATTAAATTTAGTTCTAATAATAAAATCACTTGTTTTTTTAGCTGTTGGATAAAAAATATCTAATAAATGAAAACTTTGAGACATTTTAAAAAGTGTAGATGCAACAAAAGTTTCAGCTAACTTTCCTAAACATGTTCTGTTATTTAAATCAAATCTTCCAATATAATAATTAATAGCTCCAGTGAGTGTTGGTGAGAGAAAATAGTATTTCCATTGTTTTCTAACAATCTTTCCTGCTCCACCATAAGGTTTTATTGAAAAAATTAACTGTGTTTTTTCTAAAACATTTAAAATTTCATTTACCATTTTTGGAGATATTGATAAATAATCAGCTATTTTTTGATTTGAAGTTTCTCCTTCTCTTGCAAGAGCCAGATAATATATGATTTTCTTTATATTATTATTAGACGATGTATTAAATGATTGAACCAGTGGAATATCTCTCTCTATCACTTGATTTACTACTGCAAAATTTCTCCTATATCTTCTTAATTCACCATGATTTAAAGTGAGTGGAAAGCCAAAAGACTTTAAGAATTCTATAAACTCAATATCAATATCTTTTTTTAAATCAAATAAATTATTATATACTTCCTTTTCTAAATTTACAGCTTTTTCAATGTAGTTTTCATCTCCATAATATAAAACATTTTTTAATGAATTTGAAAAATCTGAATTAATCTTAAAATTATGTTTCAATAATAGATAATCATTAAAATTATTCGGAAAAATTGATTCTTTTATTGATCTTCTTGCAACGTCTCCATTTATCTCTAAATCAATAGATGATGATCCAGTGCAAATTAAAAATATATTTTTTGTCTTATCATAAATTATTTTTCCAGAAACAGCCCAATTTTTATCAAAATGACTTTCATCTACAAAAATAAATATTTTTTTATCTAATCTTGGA
>JAISIT010000132.1 GCA_031261915.1 Candidatus Methanoflexus mossambicus | reverse complement strand
TAAAAAATATAATGCTCCAATGGAACTTAGCTATTCATGCTATAATGGTGAAGATATTCATTGTGGGGTATGTGAATCCTGTATGAGACGAAAAAGAGCATTTAAACAAACTAATATTATTGATAACACTGAATATGGAGAACAATAAATTTTACAAACAGGAAATTCTCTATTAGTTCATTTTTATAAGAATTTCATGAAAATAACATATATAAATTAAATATAAATATAAATTAATAAATATAAATATAAATTAATAAATATAAATTAAATTAAAGATAAATTAAATTAAAGATAAATTAAATTAAATGAATTGTGAATTATATGAATTTTATGAAAATTGATTTAATAAATAGGTATTCAAAAAATAGAATATTGGAATTTCATCCGAATAACTCGAAAATAAATCTATTTTCGTCTGTTTTTCTATTTTTAATGATTTTTTTATCTATTTTAGCTATTTTATCCTTTTTATCTTCTGTTTCTGCAATTGATGTTACTAATATAACAACTAATAATAATACTGGCATTAAAGGAGCTATTGAAATTACTGATGATAATGGAGAGATAAATTTGGCTCATGGGATATATTCTGGGGAAAATAATACTAATATTTCTATTAATAAAAATTTAACATTCATTGGTCATGGAGATGTTATCCTTGATGGCAAAAGAAATGGTAGACTATTTCTTATTATTGAAAACAGTCCATTGAATGTTAAATTCATAAATATATCTTTTATCAATGGAAATACTGGAAATAGATCTGGTGGTGCAATATATTCAACAAATAATCATCTAACTTTCATTGATTGCAATTTCGTTAATAATTCTGCTAGAAATGGTGGAGCTATTTATAATAGTTATAGTGATTATTGCATTATAAAAAATTCAAAATTCATAAATAACACGGCTATTGAAAGTGGAACTATTTATACTAATGTAAATAATCTTCATATTAAAAATTCAATATTTATCAATAATTGTGCAAAAAACAATAGTGGTGGAGCTATTTTTAATAATGGAGATAATTTTTTCATAGAAAACTCCACATTTATTAATAATTTTGCTTATGGTAGTGGTGGGGCAGTTTATAATCTTGCAAATAATTTCACTACCAAAAATACAATATTTAATAATAATTCTGGAGCAGATGGTTCTGGTGGAGCAATTTATAGTTCATTTGAGCATGATTTCCAAGTGTATAACTCAATATTTATGAATAATAATGCAGTTTCTGGAGGAGGAGGAATTTACACTAAAAATGGGATCAACTTTATTGTTAAAAATTCAATATTCCATAATAATTTTGCAACATATTCTGGTGGAGCTATCTTACATTCAAATGGAAATAATTTTTTAGTGGAAAACTCTTCATTTACTTCTAATATAGTATCTTATTTTGGTGGTGGAGCTATTTATTCTTTTGAAAATAATATTACTATTAAAAACTCATTATTTGATAATAATTCAGCAAATACTAATGGTGGAGCTATTTATAACATTTTTGGAGATAATTTTACTGTTTTTAATTCATCATTTAATAATAATTCTGTAGGATACAATGGAGGAGCTATTTATAGTGAAGGGTATAACACAAATATTCAAAAATCTACATTTACATTTAATTCTGCGAATTTTGGTGGAGGTATTTATTTAAGTTACAGCAGTAATATTTCTATTAATTATAATCGTTTTTATAATAACGTTAATTATGATTTGTATAATGAACAGAGTTCAAATATTGATGCTGATTTTAATTGGTGGGGATATAACAATATATCAAATAAAATGTATAAGATAAACACAACAAACCATTATATTTTAGTAATTTTTAGTGAAAAAGATTTAAATAATATTACATTTAAAGACAAGGTCTATTTTAAATTTTTAGTATTAAATACTACAAACAATAGTACTACAAACAATAGCACCATAAACAATAGCAAAAGTATTGGAGATTTAGCTATTTTAAATGGTAAAGGAGAATTAAATAATAATACATTCAATATAAGTTCTAAAGAATTATTTGAAAAAGAGATATTAATTGATAATGGAGGATTGCAGGTTTTAAAAGTTAGTTTAGATGGTGAAGAAGCGATTTTAGAGTTTAATGCATTAAAAAAAGAAACAGGAATTATTTTAAATCCAATATCCAACACCAGATATCTTAATACTGTATTGATTAAAGGTATTTTAACTGATAAAGATGTAATTGATAAAGATAATAATTGCCTTAATGGCACAGTTGTTTTAATTGTTAATGATGAAAAATTTAATGTTGATCTTGTTAATGGAAGATATAGTTTAAAATATAAAACAAATCAAGCAGGTAGTCATAAAGTAATAGCTATTTATTCTGGAAACAATAATTATTCACAATCCAATACCACTCTCACTTTTACAATCAATAAAAGAATTACTTATACATATCATATAACTAATCAAATATTAACTAACGGTTATAATAAGTTTACAGCAACAGTAAAAGATAATCTTGGAAATTATTTAGCTGGTAGGACGGTTAAATTTTATTTAAATAATTATTACATCACATCATCAAAAACAAATAGCAAAGGAATAGCTACAATTTATTTTAAATCTCCAATAACTACTATTGTAAAAGTCAAAGCAGTATTTGCTGGAGATAATAATTACTTATCTTCCACAAAATTTATTTCAACTAAAATCTACAATAAAATCATATATTTACAAAATATAAAATCTATTGAAAAAGATGTTTTAACAATTAAATCCAAAATTTATAATATTGGAAGTAAAAAAGCAAATTTTAAAATATATTTTAAATTGCCTAAAAATAGCTATTTAATTACTGCAAATTCTTATATTATTAAAAGTAGCTACAAATACGATATTAATTATAATAAAGAAAAAAGAACTATGGTTTTAAAATTTTTAAACTTAAAACCAGATAATAAACCACAATATGGAATGATGATGAGAGTAAAAGTTCCTAAAACGATAAATCAAAGGATAAAAGTAAATCTTAATACAAAGAACATTAAATTATTAACAAACAGTAAATATTAATCAATCATTATTAATTATTTTTATTAATTATTTTTATTAATTAATTTTAGTTATTTAATTCAATAATTAGTTATATAATACATTTATTCGTTGAAAAAGATGTTCTTTGATAAAATAATTTGTAATACAATTATAATAAAAATGATAATAAAAGAATAAAAGGATAATAAAATGATAAAAGATAAAAGGATAATAAAATAAATTAATAATTGTTTTTTATCTACTTAAATTTCCAAAATTAATAATTTTAACTTTATTGTTTGGATCGTTTTTTACAATATTTTTAGTATCAAAAATAACTGGATTTTCCATTAAATTTTCCATTAAATCATAGTCTAAATTCTTAAATTCATTATGATCACTTAAAATTAAAGCAATATTGGCATTTTCAATAGCTTCTTCTAAATTATCTTTTAAGCAATAGCTATTTTTAATATTTTCATTTTCAATATGTGGATCGTATATTGATAAATCATAACCATCATTTTCAAGGAGTTTAATAATCTTCAATGCTGGTGATTCTCGTATATCATCGGTGTTTCCTTTATACGCTATTCCTAAAATAGCTATTTTAATATTATTTTCTTTAATATTATTTTCTTTAATATTCTCATTTTTAATAATATTTTTTAAATTATCCACTACAAACTCTGGCATTGAATTATTCGTGTCTCTTGCAAGTTTAATGATCTTAGCTTGCTCTGGTGCAAGAGCATAAATAAAATATGGGTCAATAGCTAAACAATGCCCTCCAACACCTGGTCCTGGAGAGTGAATATTTACTCTTGGGTGTTTATTTGCAAGTTCAATTACATCCAATGCATTTACATTTATTTTTTGACAAATTTTTGTTAATTCGTTTGCAAGGGCTATGTTAACATCCCTAAAAGTGTTTTCCATACATTTGCTCATTTCAGCTGTTTTTGCTTCTGTTTTAGCTATTTCTCCTTTAACAAATATTTTATAAACTTCAACTGCCTTTTGCGTGCATTTAGGAGTTATTCCTCCTACAATTCTATCATTATTAATTAATTCATAGATAATTTTTCCTGGCAAAACTCTTTCAGGACAGTGGGCAAGGAATAAATCTTCTCCTATTTTAAAATTTGCTTCTTCAAATATTGGTTTTATAAAATTATCCATTGACATAGGAGCTATTGTAGATTCAACAATGACAGTGTTTCTCTTTTCTAACACTGGAATAATTGATAAACAAGCAGCATGAACATAACTTAAATCACAACTTAAATCTTCCATTTTAGCAGGTGTTGGAACGGTTATTATGAAAACATCAGCTTGTTCTGGAGTTAATGATGCTTTATAATTATTATTTATGATTTCTTTTAAAATTTCATTCATTCCTTTCTCTTCTATATGAATTTTTCCGTCGTTTAAGTTATTAACAACTTCGTCGTTAACATCCACACCTACAACATCACAACCATTTTTTGCAAATAACATTGCAGTTGGAAGTCCAATATATCCTTGTCCAATTACACAAATTTTCATTTTATCCTCTTTATTTCATATTCTTTATTTCATACTATTATTTACTTATTTTATTATTATATTTCATATTATTATAGTTTCTTATTATCAATTTAATATAGTTGTTATAGTTGTTATATTCTGTTACTTTTATTGATTTAAAAATATTTAAATATTTTCTTATTTTTTTAATTTTTATTTAACTTATCATATTAATTTTTATCGGGATATTAAAATTTATTATTAATCATATTCATATTAATTTTATTAATTTTACTATTAATTTTATTAAATAATAACATGTATATGAAATTTTTAAGAAAAAGTTTATAACTTAATAAAGTAATAGATATACTAAGTTAATTTTCTTTTTAAATAATTTTTATATTTTTAATAAAGTTTGAAATAATATATGATTTTTAACTTTAACTAAAATTATTTAAATTTTTTGAATTAATTAAATCTATTTAACTTAATTAAATTAATACAATAAATGTATATTTAAAATAATAAATAAAATATTAAAGAGATTATAATTTTTAATTTTAATAATAAAAATATTAAATTAAGTAATAATTAAAATAACAAAAAATCAAGGATTTTATAACTTGAAAAGCAAATTTCCAAATAAAGCAATATAACCAATTACCCATATTAGCAATAGCTAAAATTTAATAGGTAAAATTTAATAGCTAAAATATTACTAATATTCAAAATAGATTTTTTGTTTTAAAGAGTTTATGAACATTTTGTTGATTGTATGAGTAATAATAACTTTAAAAAGCAATTATTAATACTTCCTCCAGGATGTAAAGAATCGAATATATCAGATGTAATGCCGATTATCGATTTCTACAAAGATTTTTTTGAAATTAATGTTTTAATAAATGAAAATAGTAGAAATTTTAGAAAAATTGGTAAAACTAAAGAATATAAACATTTGAACGATTGTTTCATAGAAACAAAGGATTATAATATGATTATTAGCTATTCAGATTATGGAAATTTCTTAAAATATACTTCCGATTATGTTGTTGATTTTGCTAATTTTCCATCCTTTTTGAAGCCATCTAAAACTGCAAAATGGGTATCATTTGTTACAGATGCACTGACAAAAATGTTTCTTGATTATGATTTTGAATCCATTAATAAACGAATTGGAGATATGGGAACATACAATGAGTTATTTTTACTTACACCAGTTATTACTTCTTCATTTTTAAGAAAATCCTTTTTTTACAATGGTAAAATTTATCCTTATCACAGTCAAAGCAATATTCATTCAATTGTATCTTCACTTAATTTTAACACGGATTTAAGATTGACAAAAGATATTATTTTCCTTGTTAATGAATTTAATCCGTCAAAAGAGATTTATCAGTTTTTGAATCGTATTACTAAATTTTTAAAGGATAATTATAACTCTAAAATTTACTTCTTTTCAGTAAATACTTTTTTAAATCAAGACATCACATTTAATCTTATTAAATTAGAAAATGCTGATTTTGTTTTATCAGATCGTTATAATGGTGAAATTATTCATAATATTTTAAACCATGTTGATGCTGATGTATTTTCCTTAGATTCAAATGCTTTTTTATATTTTAAACAATATTTTAATTCTAAACTGTCTGTAATAAAAATTGAAGAAAAATACTTTAAAGACGAAAACTTTTATAATTTTATAGAACTTTTTAAAAATCACACAATTGATTCTTACATTACTAATAATATTAATAATAACAATATTAACACTAACAATATTAGGGATAATAGCAATAAGAATAATAACAATATTAACACTAACAATATTAAGGATAATAGCAATAAAGATAATAGAAATAAGAATAATAGTAAAAATAATGAAAATAATAACAAGAATGCCAAAAACAATAGTAACAATAAGAAAAATATCAATATCTACAATAATATTAATAGTAGTAACAACAATACCAATAGTAATCTATCGAATAATATTAATAATCAGGAATATAATGTATTTACTAAATCACAACTTATTAAAATTTTAAAAACTATTATTCTTGGAATTAAAGGATTCAAAACAAAAATAACTGATTATTTGCTTATAAATTATCCATATTTTGCAAATAACTTAAGAAATATTAAAAAAAGAGGAATTTTATTTAATAATCTAATTAAATATCCTTTGATTTCTATTATTATTCCTGTTTATAACTCTCAAGAAACTATAACCAAAGCTATTAAATCATGTTTAGTTCAAGATTACCCTAATATTGAAATTTTAGTCATTGATGACGGTTCTGATAAAAAAGTTGATAAAATCATAGAAAATTTTAATAATCCAAATATTAAATATTTTTATAAAAAAAATTCTGGAGCAGGATTGACTAGAAATTTTGGAATTGAAAAGTCCAATGGAGAATTTATCTTCTTTTTAGATTCTGATGATATTTTATTTAAAGATGCATTAAATTCTATGATGAATTTTGCATTAGACGACAATTTAAATGTTGTTTCTGGAAGAACAATTAGATATTTCAAAGAAATTAAAAAAAGCATTGATTGGAAACCTCAAATATACAATAAAAAATATATAGACAATATACACACAAGAGTGGAGCTATTTAATGATACTTTGGCAACCAATAAATTGTATAAAAAAGAATATCTTTTAGAAAACGATTTAAAGTTTACAAAATTTTTATTTGAAGATAAAATTTTTTCTGCCCAGATTTATTCTACAGCCGAGGAAATAGGTATTTTAAATCAAGCAGTCTATATTTGGAATGTTAATGAAAAAAATTCATCAATTACAAGAACAAAAACTATTAAAAACTTTAAAGAAAGAGTAGATGCAATCGAATATCTCATTGATATTTCAAATGCATTTAGAAAACCTCATATTTTTTCAATTTTCATGAACCATGACATGATGTTGTATGTAAGAGAATTCCACAACTACACTGAAAATGATAAAAAAGAGTTATTCTTAATTATTAAAGAATTTTATTCAAAATATAAAGATTATTTCTATCAATTCCTATCTGAATCCCATATAATTTTAAAATTAATTGAATTTATCTCTAACAATGATTACGATGGCTTTGTTTCTCTTTCAACACTAATATCCAAAGATTTTTATAACTGTTCTGATTTTGTTTAATTTTCTTTAATTTTGTTTAATTTTGTTTAATTTTGTTTAATTTTATTATTTGCTAATATTATCATTTAAGTTTATTATTAATTATATTAATTATATTAATTATATCAAATTATATTATATTAATTTCATTGTTATTTAAATTTATATTCATTATTATGGAGATTTTATGGAAAAAAAAATAACAATTATTGTTCTGGTGAAAAATGGAGAAAAATATCTTTTAAATTCTTTAGAATCAATTAAAAAACAGACAATTTTTGATTTAATAGAAATAATCATTATTGATGCCGGTTCTATTGATAATAGTAAAAAAATAGCTTTAAATTATTCAAAAAATCATGATAATATTAGTTATTATGAGTATAATAATGAAAATAATTGGGATAATGAAAAAGTTTCTAATTTAACCAACAAACAATTAAATGAAAAAAAAATAACGATTTCTTCACTGAGAAATTTTGGATTAAAATTAGTAAAAACCCCATATTTGATGTTTTTAAATTCTGGAGATGAATTTACAAGTAGAAGTTGTGAAATTTTATTAAATCATATTGAAAAAGAAGTAATAAATGAAGAAACAGGAAAAATCTATGAGTTAAATATTGTAATTGGAGATTTAGATTTTTTAGATATTGAAACACCAAAATATAAGTGGAAAGAATATTTTTCTAATGGAACATATAATATTCATTCTTTAAAAAACTCTGAATATGATTTTAAATATTTTTTAACAAATTCTACAATAGATAATAAGATTTTTAGAACAAAAACATTAGTTGAAAAGAATTTTAAATTTTCAAATGTGGGTAAAGAAGAATTATCCATTATAGAATTAATGCTTGAGTCAAATTCAATTGGTATTGTTGATAAAACAGTTGTTTTAAAAAGAAACAATGTATTTGATTCATTTAATGTAACAAATCCATGGTTAGAGAAAGAAAATTATATCAAACAATTAAATTTTAATAATGAGCTTTTAAAAAGTTTAAATAATAATACTAATACTAATAATACTAATAATAATACTAATAATAATAATAATAATAATAATAATAATAATAATAATAATAATAAAAACAATGATGACAAGAACAAGAACGAAAACGATAACAAGAATGAGAACAATGTAAATTCTAAAAACTATGAAAAAATGATTTATTATTATTGTGTTTATTCTTATAATCCATATTTAAATCATTTAGAAAATAATAGTATATTTGATGATTTGTCTGATTGTTTGTCTGATTGTTTGTCTGATAATCTTTTTAATAATTTAAATGCTAATTTTGGGAGAAAAAACTTATTTTCCTTATTAACAAAGACATATACTCAAATTCCTTCAGAATATATTTTAGATTTCCTTAAAACTGAAACTTTAAGGTTGATTTATTACGGAATCTATGAAAATAAAATTGAATATTTTTTAAATCCTTATTTTAAAGGAAAATATCTAAAAGTTCATGATAATAACTTTTATTTGCCATTAAATGTTTTAAATTCCGATATTGAATTTACTAAAACTAATTTTATATCTTTTTTAGATTCTCTTAAAGTTAAAAATGATATAATTTATTTTTATGGCGAATTATATTCTAATACATTTAGCTGTGATTTTTTTGAAAACGAAATTACATTTTTATTAAAAGATATAAAAACACATGAATACTTAGATATGGAATTTAAACCAAAATTTTTTAAAAGATTCGATTTTAAATCATCTCCTTTTGATAATGGTTTTTTAAGTGTTGAAATAGCTATTCCAATGGAAACATTCATAAAATCAAATGTTATAAAAGAAAATCAGCTATTTACTATGGTATGTATTGTAAAAGACATTGATTATACTTCTATTAATGATATTAAATTTGATAATAGTGATAATACTAATACTGCTACTAATACTGCTACTAATATTAATATTAATGCTAATACTAATACTAATACTAATACTAATAACAATGTGATTAATGAGTATATTAATAGTGATAAAATAAAATTATATAAATGTCCTTCAAGGAAAACAATATTAAAATATAAGTATATTGGAAATGATTTTGAAGGAAATAAATTTTATTTACGGACATTTGGTCAATCAGGTTCAATAGCTATTTCATATATTAAAAATAAAGTTTCATCAAAAATAAAAAAGCAATTATCTTTAATTTTTACTTCAAAAGCTAAATTAAAAATTGGATGGTTTTATAGAATCATGTTTTGGATTTTTCATCCGTTTTTAGCTAAAAAACAAATTATTTTACTTGGAGAACGTCATGATACATTTGAAGACAATTCTTCTTTTTTATTTAAATATATTTCTAAGTTAAATAATAATTATATTGAAAATAGTAGTAATAGTAATGAAAATAGTGAGAATAATAATCCTAAAGTAAACAATAAATATTATTATCTTGTCAATGGTGATTGTCCAGCTTATTTTGAAGCAAAAAGATATGGTAATGTCATTAAAAGAAATAGCTTAAAACATATACTTTATTTGCTCCATTCAAATGTTTTAATAAATTCTTATGATATGGATACTTTTATGATGATGGATAAATTTCCTAAATTTACATTTTATGATGTTTTTTCTGATTTAATCAATTATAAACGAGTTTTCTTGCAACATGGAATAATTTATAACAATGTTTCTTGGGCAATTTCTAAGTATAGAAATGATTATTCTAAAATTGTAATCTCAAATGAAATGGAAAAAAATTTCTTTTTAAAAAATGGAGGATATGAAGAAAATAATTTAATTAAATCTGGATTATCGCGTTATGATAAATTAAAAAAATTTAAAGGAAAACACAATATAAATGAGAAAATATTTTTACTAATGCCTACATGGAGGTCTGAATTATCTCAAAGAACATATTTAAAAGATGTAAATAATAATTCAATTTTTGATGATTCTCCATTTGTAAATTCAGATTACTTTAATTTCTTCAATAGATTAATCACGAATGAAAAATTTTTAAAATTCTTAAAAAATGAAAATATTACCTTAAAATTTTTATTACATTATGAAATAAGAAATTATATTGATAATTTTAAAATTAAATCAGATAAAATTAAATTAATTCATTCTCAAGATGAAAATATTCAAGATCTTTTAATTGAAGCAGATTTACTAATTACTGACTATTCTTCAGTCTTTTTTGATTTTTTATTCATGGAAAAACCAGTAGTTTTTACTCAATTTGATTTTAATGAGTTTTATACAAAACATTATAAAATTGGATATCTTGATTTTAGAAATGAAGAATTAGGAAAAGTAGCTAAGACTGTTGAAGAATCTATTGATCTAATTATAGAGAATCATAATAATAACTACAAATTAGAGGATAAAGTTAAAAGTAACCTTGAAAAATACTTTAAATATAATTCTAATGGTTTAAACAACAAATTTATTTTATCAGAAATAGAAAAGTTATTATAATAAATTTAAAACAATTAAAAAACAAAAATAGTATTTATATAATTTAAGTCCCGTGCATTATAACCACTTGACAATTTAATGACTTCGCCACATTTAAGCAACGGAGTTATAAGGTCTTACACAAACAACATATAATATACTGTTAAAACTCATATTTAAATCTTTTGGTAATTCAATACTTAATAATTCAATATTTTATTATTTTTATTAATTTCATCTATAACTATTTAATACAAAATAATATTTGATTAATTAGATTTTTAATTAGTTACCGTCCCAACATAAATAAATCCTTCCTTTTTTTGAGGATTTGATATTTGTAAAAAGTTAAAATTTTCACTTTCATAATATATATGACAAATTGCAATACCGATATCAATTGCATTAAGTTTATTTAAAAGGAATTTAGTTAAAAAGTTTAATTTTCTTCTATAGCAATGAATTTCATTGTTTTTAGCTATAAAATACCAACTTTGAGCATTTATTCCACTTGGACTAAGACGAACAGAATTCAAACGATTATCTTTACCTTCACTGATTTTAGAAAGAGGTTTTCTATTAAATTCATCTAATTCACGATATAATTTCTCATCTGCTTCACCAAATGCCATTGAAACGATATAATCTAGATCATTATTATTATTAGTATTATTATTAGAATTATTAGTATTATTATTGGAATTATTAGTATTATTATTGGTATTAGAATTATAATTATCTTTAAATTTATTTTTAAATGCTTTAGGTTTACCCATTTGCCAACAAGCACCAATACCAATCATTGCAAAGTATAAATTAAGTTGTTGTCCTATAAAACCTATATTTTCATAGGATTTATCATTATTTTCACCACAAAAGATTAAATAATATGGTGCTTTCTTATTTTTAGGTTTTTCATTTTTTATTATTTCAATAGAATAAGAAATATCAGAATATAAAGGAATTACTTCATCTATTTTTTTATTAATATTATTTAAGATTTCTTCACTTAATATTTGTGATTTATATTTACGAATTGATTTTCTTTTTTCTATAATTCCTTTAATTTCCTTTGATTCAATCATTATTTCACTTTTTCATTTATTCAATCAGTATTTAATAAAAATAGTATTTAATAAAAATTAATTATTTAAAATAATTATTTATTTGTGAAACTTAATATTTAGAATATTCTATTTATGGATATATATTAATTTAAGGATTATTGTTAAATCTATTCATTTTTTAAAAATTAGATAAAAATAAAAAAGTTATGTTTAAAAATAAAGAAAAATAATAAGTAATTCTAAAAATATCAATTAAAAAAGGAAATTAAACAAAAAAAAATGAAGAAATGAAGAGATAAAAGAAATGAAGAGATAAAAGAAATAAAAAAAACATGAAAAAATAGAAAAATTATAAAATTATAAAATCCTATTAATTCAATAAAATATTATTTAACTCTTAAAACGACTTTTGAACCTTTAATACTCACTGTTCCCATTGCATCATTTCCTTTAAGGGTAGGAATTAGATTTAAACTTCCTTTTTTGGAACTTTTAATGGTTACCTTTAGTGTTGCAGTTTTTCCATCAGATAAACTACCAATATTCCATTTAACTCCAGATATTTTGCCTTGAGATTTACTTACTCTAAGTATTTTAAGTCCATTACTAATGGATGCTGATAGAATCAATGATTTCCCAGTAGTTTTACCGTCATTTTTAATTTTTATTGTTAAAACAGAACTTTGAGATAATTTTATTGAACTTTTACTGTATGTGGAGTTAATTTTAAAAATAGCTATTTTTTTATTAGGATCTGCTTTAATAGAAATAGCTTGATTGTCAACAAGATATTTATAAGTTCCTTTTGCATTGAAAATAGTGGTTAATTTACTTTTAGCAGAAAAAGATTTGTATAAATTATTATCAGAGCCATCAATCTTGAAAATTTTGCCATTGAATTTAGGTAAAGAACTAAGACTTCCACTTCCAGAATTTAAAGCCATATTATATGTAAATCTATTATTGTATCCTACAACACGAGTAACACTGAATTTGAAGTATTTAGATATTTTAAAACCACTTGGTGCAGAGTTTTTACCCCACCAATTATAATTAAAGTCTGCAGTTCCTGTATTTTTTAAAGTATTTGAATTACTAACGAATCTATTGTAATTAACTTTTAAATTAGAACCAATATTTGAAATAGCTCCACCACTTGATGCAGAATTTCGAACAAATGAAGAAGATTTTATATTTACATATTTTCCAGAGTTATGAATAGCTCCACCATATCCAGTTGCTTTATTAGATTCAAAATTAGATCCTGTGATTGTTAATTTAGATCCTCCATTGTTACGAATAGCTCCTCCATATTTTCCAGAGTTAGCAATAAAATTGGAGTTAGTTACTTTTAAATTATCTCCTATTAAATAGAGTGCTCCACCGTTTGTTCCTTTATTTTTGGTAAGATCTAAGTTATTAAGAGTTGAACTTGTTCCAGTACCAGTAATGTAAATTGCACCACCGTTTGTTCCTGTATTGGAATCAAAATTTGAACTTTCAATTTTCGCATACTTTCCTTGAGATATAATAGCTCCACCAGAACTTCCATCATTGTTTTTAAATTCAGAATTTGTTATTCTAAAGTTTGTTCCTTTAGCATAAATTGCACCACCATTTTTACCATTATTGGAATTGAATTTGACATTGTTAACTTTGGATGTCTCTCCAGAAGTGTAGAATCCTCCACCATTGTTTGCTTTATTCTTATTAAAAATAGAATTGCTTAATGAAACATATTTTGTATCATAAACGGCTATACCACCACCATTTCCTTTTCCTGTAATTATTGCGCTGTTGGATATGAAATTAGATTTAGATATTGTAAAATCCCTACCTTTAAAAGTCATTATCCCTCCACCATATTCTTTAGCAAGGTTGTTAGTGAAGTTACAGTTAGAAACAGTCCAGTTATTACCTTTATAGTTATATATTCCTCCACCATAACCTGTTCCACCTGTTGCAGTTAAATTAGCAACATTGCTTGCGAATATTGAATTTGATACACTACACATACTTCCATAACTAAAAATACCTGCTCCAAAGGCAGCATTATTCGTGGAAAAATTAGAATTAACAACAGTAAATCTGTCTGCTTCATTTATAATAGCTCCACCTCTTATTTTTCCAATATTGCTTTTAAAAACAGAATTTGAAACAGTGAAGATATTTCCAGTGTCTGTTCGAATAGCTCCACCACTTGAAGCGAAATTACTTTCAAAAGTTCCACCATTTAAAATAAAATTATTTCCTTTAGAAAAAATAGCTCCTCCAGAATCAATAGCAGTGTTTTTTGTAAATTTGGAATTAAATATTTTGAGATTATTTCCTCCATTGTTAAAAATTGCTCCACCAAGACCTGCAGAGTTTATAGCACGATTACCAGTAAAAACAGAGTTATCAATAACAGTATTATTTCCAATACTATAAATAGCTCCACCATAAGCTCCAGTATTTGAATTAAAATAAGAATTTTTTATATTTAAATTATTTCCAGTATTATAAATAACTCCACCATTTTTATTTGCCTTGTTGGAAATAAAATTACAATTTTCAATGGTTAAACTTGATTGAGAATAAATAGCTCCAGCAAAATCTCTAAATCCATTTTTAATTGTAAGATTTACAAGTTTTAAAGAATTTCCTTTATTCAAAGTAAAAATCCAATTTTTACCCTCACCATCAATGATTGTTTTCTCTTTACTAAGACCTGCAATAGTTATATTCTTTTTCACAGTAATATTTACATTACCAATAGATTTATAAACTTTTTCTTTTAAAAATAAAGTATTTCCATTAGCAGTGTCTTGAATTCCACTTTCTATAGTATCTGAATTACCATTAGTTCCATCATTAGCAGCATAACAATAATTAATACTGCAAATAATTACTATTAAAAAAACTAATACTAAAATAAAACGATTTTTTTTCATTAAATCACATTATGATTTCTAAATTATATTTATGAATCATGAATAATTTTAAATAATTAATTTAAATGTTATTGTTATTTTTGTTATTCATATTATTTAATAATTCTCCACAAATATTATTGATATGTTTGTTATTATGGTTTTAATATCTATTTTAATTTAGATCTTATAATAATTTAAATTTAAAAATATTAGCAATTTATTGTTGTATTCTTTAATTTATTTTTGTATTCTCCTGTGAGGAATAAAAACTTTAAGTATCTTTCATTTGTTTTAACATCACGTCCACTCATATCTAAGTGTAAGACGGGGTATTTTCATTCCAATTCCAGTTATCATAGACCTATAATCTTTGAATAGTTCTTTATTTCCTTCAAATAGCTCTTTAAATGTTATTTTATAATTAATTATTTTATTATAATTAATTATTTTATTATAACTCATTATAATATTTATTAATATTCTTATTCATAATATTAATATCTTTGTTAATTTTAATAATAATTTTAGTTTTAAGAAACTTAATAAAAATTTTATTAGTGACAATAGTAGTAAAATTTAAGATTTAAGATTTAAGATTTAAAATTTAAAATTTAAAAAATTAAAACAAGTTTTTAAGTTTATCTAAGGATTTAACAATTTTTTTTGATTTATATTTTTTTATTTTTCCTTCTATTTTTCTATTTAAATCTCTAATGGCTTTATTTTTCTCGTTTAATTCTTTGTTTAAATTATTATTTTTTAGTTTTAACTCATTATTTTCTTTTTTCTGTTTATCATTTAAACTTTCTATTGATTTTAATTTATTATTCAAATCACGAATAAGTTTATTTTTTTCTCGCAATTGAACTTTCAATTGATTATTTTCTCTTTTTTGTTTTCTATTTAAATTATCCATTTTAATGACTAAATTTTCTCCAATTTCTACCTTTTCTTGAAGTTTTTTAATAGCTTCCAAATAGTTTGTGTCATCCATTTATTTAACTCCTTTTATTTAACTCTTTTTATTTAACTCTTTTTATTTAACTCCTTAATTTTTTAATAATTTGATAATTTCATTTAAAATTTCAAAAGAATTCGAATGATTCAATTCAAAGTTATTCAACTGATTTAAATGATTATAATTTGAAAGATTAAATTGATTAAACTCATTAACCTTATTAAAATTATTAAATGTTTCATAATTGTATTCAAAATATTTATCTATGTTTTTCTTAAACTTATCTTCTATTTTGTAGCTATTCTTATGATATCTGAAGATTAAATTAATTGTATCCTCTACATTATCAGCTACTGAACCTAATTCTTGATTTCTAAAATCAAGGTATCCTAAATGATAATGTTTTGCATAAAACTCATCAAAATCAAATTGTGTGAATATTACTGGTTTATTCATAAAAATAAAATCAAAAAAAACTGATGAATAATCAGTAATTAATAAATCCCCTTCAATTAATAGTTTTTGAATAGATTCGTCTGTAATCAATTTTATTCTCTCTGATTTGATAATAAAATCATCTAGATATTCTCTCATTTCATAATGAAGGAAAAATTTAAAAATAATATTTTCTTCTTCTAAAAATTCTAAAAATTTTTTATTATTAATTAAATTATTAAAAAAATTATAATAATCTGAATTTAAGAATTTAGATTTTTCAATAAAATCTTTTTGCTTCAAATAAGATTTTGGTGCTAAATTACTTCGCCATGTTGGAATTAGTAAAATGATTTTTTCATTGCACTTATCATTTTTATTATTATTCAAATTATTGATATTATTGTTGCTATTATTATGAATATTACTATTAGAATTAATATTATTCTTATTAAGTTTATTATTGGTATTATTATTAGAAATATTATTATTAGAAATATTATTATTGGAAATATTATTATTGGAAATATTATTATTGATATTATTGCTTTTTTTAAAGTTTTTTAATAAATCATAGCGTGGTAATCCAGTTTTAATTAAATTTTTATCTAAATAATAACATTTTTTCTTAAAAAAATTAGCTTCAAAATTATTAGAAATCACTATTTTATTATAATCTGAGTTAAATTTAGATAATCCCCAAGAAACATCGTTATATATTATTCCATGTTGGAGGAAAAAAGTTTTATATTGAATTAAATCACCAAAACTATTAAAATAATTCTTTTTAGTATATCTACTTGGTGTAGAATAAGCATCTAAATCATAAGAATTAATTAAAATCTTAGAATGTAGGACAAATAGCAAATGTTTTAAGCTATTTTCTTTAATAACTTTTCCATACTTTTTCGCATCAATAAATGCCTTAGAATTTTTATCTACAACATAATAATAATTAATTTTCTTAAAATCTCTTAAAAATTTCTGTTTCTTTATTATATCATTATTTGCATTATATGGCATATCATTATTAAAATTAATATCCTTATTAAAATCAATATGATTATTAAACTTATTATTATCATCAAAATTAATATTACTTTTATCATTAATATTAATATTCTTATTATTCTTATATTTAACATTTAAATTTGAAATATATTTAAATAAAAAAGCAGAATTATCAGCAAAAGTGTCTTGTCTTTCAGCTATTAAAACAATATTCTTATAATGTAAAAAAATATAAGTAATCCAGTATAATGCTCTTAATTTTCCACCATTTAAGAATACTCCTTTAAATGTGAAAATTTTTGAAATTTCTCGTTTAATAGCTCCTAAAAAGCTATTTTTAATCAAAGATATGTTTAAAACATTATTTGCATTATTAAGTTTATTTAATGTAAAATAAATGCTATTTCCATTTTTATCTTTAAGTGATTTAGAATATTTTTGAATAGAAGCATTTCCTAAAACATTATGTTGTGAAAACTCTTTAAAATCTTTACTACTTTCATTAACATCATAGTTATCATGAATTTTAGCAATTATATTGAAATTATCATTAAAAGTAAGTAATTTGATTGGAATGTTTATTTTAAATCCTAAAAAGCTATTTCCTGGAAAATCTTTTAAATCTGTTCTTTGAAAAAATTCTACTTCTTTTTGAAAATCTATAAATTCATTTTTATCAATATTTTTTAATTTAAAACTTATTTTATCTCGAATATTGGCTGTTTCAAAGCTTTGAGAAAATATTTTTCCATATAAAACCAGATTATTTTGATTACTAAAATATTTAAGCTCTAATTCTTTCCTTTCAGCCACATCTACTGTAAATAAAAAATTAATTTTTAAAAAATCCATTGTGGAATTTTTAATTTTTAATGGAAAATAAGGAGTTCCATTGATTATTTTAAATCTATTTTCAGTAAAATATGGGTTTAAAAACCATTCAAGCTTATTTTCATAAATTCCATAATACATTAAACCCAAACGATCGTTATTTACTAAAGGACTAATTAAATTTGGAGAAATATTATTATATACTAATTTAAGTAAGTCAAATAGCTGTTTTTTCTCATTTAAATCAAATACATCATTTACAAGCAAAGAATAAATAAAAGAGTTATTAGAAATAACAATATAACTATGAATCATTTGAATAAACTTTTTAGATGATTTTTTAAGACTTAAATCATTATTAAAATCATTATTAAAATCATTATTAAACTCCTTGTTATCATTATTTTCAATGATATTATAGTTCTGATGATTATTATTATATCTATTATTAGAATTATTATTAGAATCAATATTAGATTTAGAATTATTATTAAAATTAAAATTATTAAATTTATTATCAATATAAGATAATAATTTAAAATTCAACTTTAGCTGATCAAAAAAATTCTTATTTTTGTTAAATATTTTTCCGTTAATTGAAGCATATTCCTCATTTTTTCGATATATGTAGACATCTTCATCTACAATTCCAACAGAACCTAATTCTATCAGTAATGGCAAAATAGCATAAGCATCTTCAGCAAATGACATATCCTCTGGGAAATGGAAATTTTTATCTATCAGCATTGATTTTCTAAAAATCTTATTATCTGCAGAAGGAAAATGTAAAATATCTTTATAATCTTCTAATGACAAAATATTATAATTGCCTAAACCAAAATACTTTTTCCACCGATAATTAGGGTTTTTTCCATTTAAAATATTTAAATTACCCATTGCAATGTCTAATTTATAAGTTTGTCCTGTTTTTTCATGGGTAAACTCTTTTTGAATATAGTTTAATAAAACTTCACAAGCTTTAGGATAATACATATCATCAGAATCTAAAAACATTATAAATTCTGTTTTTAAATCCATTTTAGCTATTTTTAAACCAAAGTTACGTGCGGATGAAACTCCTCTATTTTTTTGATAGAAATAGCTAATATTTTCATATTTTTTATCATATTTCTTTCCAATTTCTCCAGTGTTGTCTGATGATCCATCATCTATTAAAATAACCTCAATTAAATCAAAAATACTTTGATTAACAATAGAATTTAAACATTCCTCTAAATATTTTTCACTGTTATATGCTGGAATGATAATTGAAATTTTTCTATTTATACTATTATCCATATCAATAATTATAATTTTTTTAATATATTAAATTAACTAAATTAACTAAATTAAATAAATTAACTAAATTAAATAACTAATTTAATTATATATAATATAAACGAATTAGATAACTAATTAATTATAATCAATAATTAAACTAATTAAATAATTAATTAAAATATGTATCAAGAAATACTTTCAATTTGATTATTTTTTTATTTAATAGTATATAAAACATATATATTATTAAATAATAACTATTAAAAATAAATTAAAATAAAAAAATAGAATAAAAACATATTTAAAAGAATAAAACAAATTTTATGTATGTTTTGATATTTTTTCTTAAGTTTGACGAAATTAGTAAAAAATTAGAAAAAAATAGTAAAAAAATAGAAAATTTTATAAGATTTAAAATTAATATATTATTTAGTGATAATAATGAATGATTTAGAAAGTCAAGATAATTCTCTTACAGATTACAGATCCTTAAAAATGCAGGCACAGAAGGAAAAGGACGAACGAAACTATGTTGAAGCTATTAAATTATATAAAGAGCTTTTTGAAAAGTATCCTGATGAAATAGACACTTGGGATAAGGTTTATTACTCTTGGAGTCTTTATTACAATAATATTAAGCCAGCAAAGGATGTTACAATTGCCGAAGATGTTGAATTAATAACCGAGTTAACAAGTCAAAGTGATAATTCTGCTGAAGATAGTGCTTGTGTTTATACTCTTTCTGTTTTTAAAATGCTTAAAGTATTAAAAAACTCTAAAATTCCAACTAAATGGAAAGATATTTTATATTGGAGTGGTAAACTTAATTCTGATTATTTAAGTAATAATACTTTTAAATATACTGATTATGAAGGGAATAAAAGAGAAACTCCTTCAAGAAAAGAAGAATTTTATCTTTTAACTACAAGAGCACTTTATGAAAGTGGTGAATACTATGAAGCTATTAGATTATCTCAAGAAGCCCTTGAAAAAATCAAAGAATTTAGATTCAACAATGATTTATGGATTAAAAGAACAATAGCTTTGTCTTTCTATGCTGTTGGAACATATAAAACAACAATTAAATATTTGAAAGAAGTTTTAAAAACCAAGACCGATTGGTATATTAAAAAAGAATTAGCCGAAGCATATTATAAAACTGGAGAAATCAATGATGCATTAGCTCTTGCTGTTGATTCTGCACTCCAATATGGAACTATTGATTATAAATATCAATTATATGATTTTATTGCAGAAATGCTTAGAGATAAAGGATTAGATAGTGAAGCTAAACTCCATAATAAACTATCTTATCAAATAAGAGTTAAAAATAATTGGGACATTGATGATGAAGAACTTGAAAACTTAAAATCTTTAGATATTGATACAACCGAAGTCTTAGATCCAATACCATTAGAACAATCCTTAAGAGTTCTTTGGGAAGATTTAAAATACGAATCTCAAGAACAACTCCATGGAACAATTACTAAAATCTTAGCAAACGGTAAATCTGGTTTTGTTACAAAAAAATTCAGTAGTGAAAATTATTACTTCAATTTTTACTCATATAAAGGAGATCCTATTGAAATTAGGGATGGATTACCTGTTTCTTTCTACTTAGAAGAAGGATATAATAAAAAGAAGAAAGAAAAGAATTGGGTGGCAGTTAATATTAAAGAAGAAGAATAATTTAACTTAAATTATTATTATCAATTTATATTAACTCTTTTTTTAACTTTAAAGTTTATAATTTAATTGTTTACTTTAATTTTGATTTTTTATAAATTATTAATTAATAATATAATATTTTAATAGCTATTTTTTAATTTTAATTTTAATTTTATTCAATATATATCTATTCAATATATATCAATATTAATTTTAAATATATTTTTTTTAAATATATTTTTTTTTAAATATATTTTTTTTAAATTTATTTTAAAGAGATTATATTTAAACTCAATATAAATTACGTAATCCGAATTATAAAAAGCTAAAAAAACTAAAAGAATATAAAAAAAACTTTAAAAACTTTAAAAACTAAACATAAACTCAAGTAAACCATAGATTGGAGGAACATCATTGGAAATAAAAGATATGTCTATTGGAAAAGATGAATTTTTAATATATGCTGAAAAATCAAAAGTTTCAACTGATAGTTTTCCTGATGGAATTAATTTATTTGATTTATTATCTATTGACAATATTATTAATTGTAATCTCTCTGATGGTATCTGTTATGTTTCTAATCGTGAAATTACATCAAATAAAAATTTAAAAAGCATAATTAATACATTTAATCAAAATGAATACATAAAAAGTATTGAGGATAATAATCTCAAGTCTATTATCAAAACAAGATTTGTAATATTGGCTATTTATGGAAATAGCTTAGGTTTGGAAAAACAATCCATTAAATACTTTACAGACCTTGGATATGTGTTATTATTTGATGATGATGATGAGTTTGATAATTCTATAAATCATATAACATTAAATTTATTTGAAAAGGACATTTTAAATAAACTTATTGACTTTTTACCAAGTTTAAGTAGTATTGGCGAGGGATCAGATGAAATAAAAATAAAAATTTTGCTTGATTTTCTTTTTAATCAAATTTCATCTCAACAAACAAAAAAAAAATCTGTTACATTCACATACAAGCAAATAGAAGAAATTAATAATATTGATGGAAAAGGTTTCTGTGGAAAAGTTCGCAATGTAATAGATGAGTATTTTAGAATTAAACAAAAAGAAATCAAAAAAAATAAAAAATCACTACAATCATTAAATCCTGAAAAAATATATAATCATAACAATGTCAATTATTTTGAATATAATGATAAAAAATTTAGAGTAAAAAACTGGGTTGATTTGCTTATTAAACTTATTGTTGAAATTTCAAAACAAAACCACTATAATCTTGAAGAAATTTTTAAATTAAACAATAAAAAAACATTTTTTTCAACAGTTAATGTAGCAATTGAAGATGATCCATTTTTAATACCTAATACTGATATTTATATTGAAAGAAACTTAGGATACAAAGATATTGATTATCTTATAGCAAGTTTAATTGATATTTTTAATTTAGAACAAGAATATATTAAATATCTTTAAAAAACATTGGAAATCTAAAAAAAGAATAATAGACAAATAAAATAAATTAAAATATTATCATATATATAAATTAAAACAATATTACTAAAATAATAAATAGTGATGCAATGACAAAATATATTAATTATACAAAACAAAAATAACTTTAGAAATTAACACAATTATATTTAAAACTGATAATCAAATACTAAAAATATAAATAACAAAATATTTTACATAAACGGGAAAAATATGATTAAAAAACTACCTAAAAACATTGCAGTATTTAGAGATATGATAGAAAACAATTATATCTATGTAGATAAAACAAAAGAGGTATACACATTACTTCAAGAAGAAACAAAATGTTTTTTATCTCGACCAAGACGCTTTGGAAAATCATTACTTGTAGATACATTAAAAGAGTTGTTTGAAGGGAATAAAAAGCTATTTAAAGGTTTATACATTGAGGATAAGTGGGATTGGGATAAAAAATATCCAGTTTTACATTTAGATATGGCAGAACTATATAGTAAAACTCCAGAAAAATTTGAAAACTCTTTAAACCACATGATTAATAGAATAGCTAAAAAAGAATCAATAGAACTTCTTGATGGTAGTTCAAAAGATAAATTTGGTGAATTAATTGAAGAACTAAATTTTAAATATAATGAAAAACTTGTAGTGCTTATTGATGAGTATGATTTTCCAATTATAAATAATATGGAGAATATAAAAGTTGCAGAGGAAAATAGAACAACATTAAGCGAATTTTATCAAATATTAAAATCAAAAGAGAAATATATTCAGTTTTTATTTTTAACTGGAGTGTCTAAGTTCTCAAAAACGACAATATTCTCTAAGCTAAATAATTTAACAGATTTAACTATTGATCCAAGATATGCAACAATATGTGGATATACACAAAATGAATTAAATAGCTATTTTAAAGAGTATATCTTTGAATTAGCTGATAAAAAAGGGGATAGTCACGACGAAACTTTAAATAATATAAAAAACTGTTATGATGGTTATT
The DNA here is from genome assembly GCA_031261915.1 of Candidatus Methanoflexus mossambicus. Taxonomy (GTDB): domain Archaea; phylum Methanobacteriota; class Methanobacteria; order Methanobacteriales; family Methanobacteriaceae; genus Methanoflexus; species Methanoflexus mossambicus. Next base: position 805 of record JAISIT010000132.1, on the reverse strand, counting down.
CTTGGGATGGTGAAAACTTTTTATACAATCCAGACTCAATATTGAAGACTTTAGATCAAAAAAAGTATGGTAATTTCTGGTTTGAAAGTGGAACACCGAGTTTTCTTCTTGATTTAATTAAAAAGGATAATGTGGATATTAGTAGTTTTTTAAGTTTGGATGCTTCTTTTGATGGTGAGTTTCCAACTTTTCAATTGGATAATATTGACTTAAAAACTGTTTTACTTCAAACAGGATATTTAACCATTAAAAAACATATAGAAACAACTTATGATGAGTATATTTTAGATATTCCGAATAATGAAGTTAAAAAATCATTATTTAGCTATTTAATTGGAATGTATACATCTAACATGCCTGGAGAGATTGGACCACTCGCTAAAAAATTCTTAAATGCGCTTATAATGCATAATAATGAAAAAACTAGTCAAATTTTAGATATGTTACTTGGAAAAATACCATACCAAGTCCAAATGAAAAACTGGAAATACTACCACTCCATTTTTCCAACATGGTTTTATATGATGGGTTTAGAAACAGTTGCTGAGGAAAGTAACTCACAAGGACAAATTGATGCAGTTTTAAAATACAAAAACCTAGACATAATCACAAAAATTAAATACAGCCAAACTAAAAGCATTAAAACAATGTTAAATGAAGCAAACAAGCAAATATATGACAAAAGATACTACCAAACCTACCAAGACAAAAATCCAATAATCTTAGCTATTGCAATACAAGATGCAGAAAATGCAAAAGAAATACAATGCCAAATACACACACTAAAAGAACTAAAAGAAAAATA
>JAISIT010000119.1 GCA_031261915.1 Candidatus Methanoflexus mossambicus | reverse complement strand
ATTAATAAATTTAACATTTCTAAATGCAAATGTTAAAAAATATATAATTTGCATACACAAATTTAAAACTTTTTTCTGAGAAAACCAAATTTTTTCTTATAAAAATGAAAATAAGGATTCTTTGTCCCCAATTAAAGGATAAAATATATTATTGCTTATAAATAGGATAAGGGAATAATATTTTTAATAAAAAAAATCAAGAATTTTTATTACTAAAACAGCGTTTTTACACAAAAGACCTACATTTTCTCATATAGAAAACTTAGGTTGCTTAGTGTTTTTTCAAAATTTCACATAAAAATACCCTGAAAAAAGGGCTATTTATTGGCAAAAACACAGAAAAAGTTGTAAATTTATGCAATAAATATGAATTTTTCTAAGAATTATATTAGTTATTATTTATATAAACTTTCAAAAAACAATAGTAGGATAATTTATATAAATCTAATATATTTAAATTGGGATGAGTGCTTTTAAGATTCTTTTCCATTATAGAATGAAATGAACGATAAATGAAGGCGAAAATCTTTTTTAATCCCAATTTTTCAATATCATAATAAGCCTTAACCAACCTTATATCAAAGAAATCTTCAATCTTATATTGCTTTTTGCCTATAATTTTCGTTAAATTCTCTATTGAATTACAAGTATTATTTAAAAAAGATTGTGCATCAACTAACCCAATATGTATTATTGGATTTTTTATCACACTAAAACTATATCCCTTTTTTTTAAGTTCCAAACCAAATATAGTATCCTCATGCCCATAACCCACAATTTCTTCATCAAAACAATTTGTTTCAAAGACCTTCTTCTTAATTAGAAAATTATTAGTCTTAAAATTTTTTGATTTAGAGCTATTAACTCCCGCCTCACGCTTGTTCCCATAAAGCCAATGAAGATATTCATTTTGTCTTATATCACTTCGTTTAGGATAAATTGTTCCTCCACAAATAACATCTGCTGTATCTCTATGTTTATAGTAAAGCTCCAAAAAATTTCTTGAAGCTATTGCTCCATCACAATCTAAGAACAATAGATAATCTCCCTTAGCCTCTTTCGCCATAAGGTTTCTTATCTTTGAGCGACCTAAATTTGAAGGTAGCTCCTTATATACTACACCTTCAATATCCTTTAATCCACTATTGCGACAATCTTTTATTGTAGAACAATCATCATATACCAAAATTTCAAATTCAGTTGGTATCTTATTTGCTTGTTCTAAAAGATCTAAACATAGTTTTGAACAATTAAAGTTATATACTGGTATTAAAATAGAAAGCATTACTTAATTCAACTTATAAAAAACGTTATATCAAATTCATTAAATATAGAATTTTCTTTTCCTCTTCTTCCCAACAAAGCTCTGCTTTTGCCTTTAAACAATTATCGGAATAAATCTTTCTGCGGTTATCATCCTCCAAGAGTAGGTTTATTTGCTTAGCTATATTAATAGGAGAGTGGTCTATTAAAAACTCACCTACATTAAACGTTTCAACTATACTTTTTATTTCACTAAGCCGAGTGATTAATATCGGAATGGCTGCGAAAATATACTCAAATAATTTATTAGGTAGGCTAATTGAGTAATTTATGTTAGTATCCTTATCTAAGGAAAGACCAATTGTTGCATTAAATGTATATTGCATCATTTCATCAAAAGGAAGTCTTGGAATAAAACGTATTTTTTCACTAACATTAAATTGATGGGAGAGCGTTTTTAGCTTATCGGTAATATCTCCATTGCCAATTATATAAAGATAAGCATTAATCCATTGCATGCTTTCAACCAATTCCTCCAAGCCTCTTTCTATATTCAAACCACTTCCTTGCCAAATTAAAATTGGCTTATCCTCTGGCATATTGAGTTGTTTTTTATTTAGCCTTTTCTTAGTTGAAGTTTTCATCGGGAAGTTTCTAACCACCAAAGAGGATACATTATATGTGTTTTTGAAGTATTCTGCTATTGGATTACATACAGTTATTACATATTTTAAATGAGGCATTATCATTTTTTCAAGCCTTTTCCAAAACCATTTAGCAAAAGGGTTGTTTTTCAATTCGGGAACTTCGGTAAAATATTCGTGAGAATCGTAAATTAAAGGAATATTCCTAATTTTTGAAACTAAGTAATTAGGTAGAAGAACATCTAAATCATTTGCCCAAAGTACATCAGCCTTAGAGAAAAGTAGTTTAAAGAAAAGCCTAAGATTCAATTCAGCATAGAAGAAAAAACTTTTTTCAAATAATAACCTCATCCTTAAAAAAGGATACTGCCTATTGTTCATCTTAGGGCTTGATCTTTTTTTTCTACCTATTAGAAAAACATCATAATTGTTTCGTTTTAAAGTGCAACAGGTCTTATCCACCCTATTGTCTGTCAATAAATCACTGCTAACTGAAACAATTATCTTTTTCATTCCTTTTTAATTGTTATATATAAAAAAAAGAAGACCTTTCTTTTATTTAGAAGGTCTTCTTTAAAGTTGTGGTCCCACTTGGGCTCGAACCAAGGACCCCCTGATTATGAGTCAGATGCTCTAACCAACTGAGCTATGGGACCGATCAAGTTTGGACTTATTGTCTCTTGATTTGCGGGTGCAAAGATACAACATTTGTAATAAATGCAAAAAAAAATACAACTTTTTTGCATAAAAAAAGAATAAAAGCCTCCTTCATACTATTCAATTTTTCTAAAACAAAGCTAAATTTTTATGTAAATACAATAATTAACAGCCTTTTCCATAATTAATGCCTCCATTTGCTCATTTTTTAAGGAATATTTAACATTCTTCGCCCCTTTTTTTGACCAATTTTAACATCATTTTATCAAAATTTGCCCAAATTTTAACATTTTTTAACATTTCATTCAATTTTTGTCGGCAACCGACCTTTGTTTTTTCTAACGGAATTTCAGCTTTTCAAATTATTAATTATCAACATAATCCAAACAGATTTTAATTTATTTTTCTAAATTTTTCCTTAAAAAAGTCAAATCCTTATTTTTTCAGAAAAAAACGAAGAAAAATTCAAATAAAACGCTGTTTTATTTTGCTAAAACGAAGAAATAATTTTCTAAAACCTCGTTTTAATTTTTTGAAACGAAGATTTATTTAAAGATAACAAACTAATAATAAAGATGTTATTTTGTCGTAAAAATTAAAAATAAGTTATGGGAAAAATATTACGTTTTTGCCTTAAAAGGAAACTTTGTTTCGGCAAAGATATAAAATTATTTTCAAAAAAGCAAACGGGAAATTTCAGTTTTGAAATTTGGAATTTAACATTTGAAGGCAAAAATGTTAAATATTTTTTGAAATTACATTTTTAATATATCAAAGCAATGGGATTCATATCTTTGTAAAAATAATAGTATATACAAATAATGATAATTTATATAAAAAACAATACGGGAAAAGAGATAAATCCCCTTACTATTGATTATTCTACGTAATTTCCTTTGCAAATTTTCCCTATTGAATTGCCTAAAAATAAAAGTAGGTTGCTGTGACATCCGTTAGGAAAAATAAAAGCCACTTGGTGGTCCGTTAGGAAAATTAAAAGCATGTTGCAGGCTTGCCGACTTTTTATAGAATTTTGATTGTAAAAAAAAGTGATAACATATCATAAAATAAAAATAAAATAGTATTTTTGCATATTTTATGATAGGTTATACTTTATGACAAAGACAACAATGGCAAATAAATTGCCAAGAAAATTAGAACAGAATATGCAAATAGTTGGAGAGCAGATAAGGCTTGCTCGTTTAAGGCGAAATCTTACTATTGCTCAGGTTGCAGATCGTGCTACTTGTTCCACATTAACAGTATCACGCATAGAAAAAGGAAGTCCCACAGTTGCTCTTGGCATATATCTACGTGTATTATATGCCCTACAATTGGAAGATGATATTCTTTTGCTTGCCAAAGACGATATTTTAGGACGCAACTTGCAAGATATAAAATTAAAAATTCCAAAAAGAGCCTCAAAAAAGGTGTAGATTACTAAATTCTATTAATCTCTTCCTCTTCCAATGAGGCAGATTTATCATTTTTTTTATTGTTTTTTGCATAAAACATCGTTTTTATCCTCTTTTTTTCTTGTATTTTTTTTGCATTTTTAACAAAATTTCAAAAAAAATCTTTAAGAGCCTTTTTGGCTTATTTTGCAATTTTCTTTTGTAATTAATTTTTTCTATAAAGAATTTGCTTTTTTATGGCTAATCTTTTATTGAAAAAATATTAAA
>JAISIT010000109.1 GCA_031261915.1 Candidatus Methanoflexus mossambicus | reverse complement strand
TATCACTCCTTTTATTAAGTTCAGTTCTTATATTTGGAACATTTAAAAGAGGTACAAAGGGATGGTTAAACTTTGGATTTATTTCATTACAACCAGTTGAAATAGCTAAAATAATGTTTATTTTAACTATTTCTTCATTTTTAGATGATAATATTAAATATGCAAATCGTTTATACGTTTTGATTATTAGTATTTTATTATTATCTGGACATATAATGTTAATAATGCTTCAACCAGATTTTTCATCAACATTATCCTATTTCCCAGTAATGATGGTTTTATTATTTATTATAGGTGTAAAATATTTTTCTTTATTATGTATATTGCTTTTAGGAATATTAACAATAGGTATTCCTTTATTAAAAACATTTGCTGATATGTATACAGAACATTTACACTCAAATTTATTATTAAATAATATATCTTTTTTGTGTCATAATATTAAATTAAGAATTATTGTTACTTTAATTATTTTTATTTCGTTCATCATAATTTGGTGGATTTTATATAAATTTAAAATTAAGATTTCGATTAGTTATCCTATTATTTTAGGTTGTATAGTGATTTTTAGCAATATTCTTGCTATTCCAGTAGATAATTCATTAAAAAATTATCAAAAAAAAAGATTTATTGTTTTTTTAAATCCTAATATAGATCCTAAAGGTTGTGGATACAATATAATACAATCTAAAATAGCAATTGGAGCTGGTAAATTTTTAGGAAAAGGGCTAAGACATGGAACACAAACACAATTAGGATTTCTACCAGAACAACATACAGATTTTATTTTTTCGTTAATAGGAGAAGAAGGTGGATGGATTATGGCTCAATTCACTATAATAGTTTACTTAATTTTTATTTGGAGAATATTAATTATAGCTAAAGAAGCTAAAGACTGTTATGGTTCTCTTATTGCTTTAGGTTTTGCAACTATGTTTATGTTTTATGCTATGATTAATATTGGAATGACAATGGGATTAATGCCTGTTACTGGTATGCCATTATTATTTATTTCTTACGGAGGATCTTCTATGGTCTCATCATTATGTGCGGTTGGAATTTTATATTCCATTTATTCAAAGAGTCATGAATACTATTAAATTTGCAAAGATTTTATAAAATATATAAAATTAAGGGCAGGGTTATTAAAATCTATTAAAGGAGAAAGTTGAATATGAAAAAACTTATATTGTTTACTACGTTGCTTACAGCATTTAGTTTTGCATTAGTTGCATGTGGTAAAAAACCAAAGACAACTACAGATGAAGATTCTGCTAGCACTGAAATTGCAGGAGAAAATAATTCTAATAATACTATTAATGCTACTAATGCCACTACTGATACTATAACACCTGTAAATAATTCAGAAACATCAAATCAAATAAAATAAAAACATAGCCCTTTTATATAAAAAGCGTAACATAAATCAATAATATGAATTTGGTTTATGTTACGTTAAAATATTATACGTGTTCTTATTACGTAAACAAATGATGATGTGTTGTTTGTAGAATATTGTATTATAGGGCTTATATGTATATAATTATTTAGTTTAAAATTATAATATAATTCAATTTGTGTTTCTGAATAGTTTGTATTTATTTGTTTAAGTATATTATTATTAAATACTGTTTTATTTTCTTGTTTATGTTTTTGGAACATGTTGTTTGCATAGCTTTGTCCTATTGCTAATCCAAAAATATCTTTTTTTCTATAAGGTAAAATACCAGTAACTTGACTGCCTATACTCCATAAAAATGAAAAATTAGGCTGAAAAATTAGCTGTTTTTTGTTACTACATAGTAATAAAATATTTGGATTCTTAAAACAGCATTTACAAAATAGTCCAAAATTTTCGTTAACTGACTTATCAATACTAATACCACCACCATATAAAGTATGACATTTATCGTGTTTACAATAATAAAATAAATGCTTATTATAATCGTTAACCCAAGAATATAATCTATAATTAGTATTAGAATCAATATAAGTAACTTGAAAAGCATTCAATCCATTTAAATTGAAATTATATATTGATGTATAGTAGGCATATTCAAAATTTAATTTTTTAGATAATAAATAATTTATTCTTATTGCATATGTATCTTTTGGAATATTTATTAATTTATCTTTAGAAAATATTTCAGTTATAAATTGGTTCGTTACATTTCCTGTATAATAATTTTTTGCAAAATAAGAAAAAAATCCTATTTTACCAATAGTAAAAATTACTCTATTATTAAATAGCATTGTCTCATAAAAAAATTTAGAAATTTTTAATTGAATATATTTATTACTGTTTATATTATTAAATTCATTACTTCCATCTAGACATAAAATTATTTTATTATTATTAGTTAATGCTTTAATAAATTGTATATCGAGTGAATATATTAAATAATTTCTATTTAATTGAGAACTTTTATGAAAAGTGAATGTTGTACCACCGGAAATTTTATATTGAAAAAAATTGTATAAACTATTATCATTAACAATTGCAAAACTTTGTTTTGCAATTGTTAATATCAAAATTAAAATTAATGTTTTAACGCAGTTCTTCATAAATAAATAAATTATATGATATTTGTTTTAATTATATATTATATAAACATTTGTATAATAACAAGTGATATAAAATTTTATTTGGAGGTTATTATAAATGATACAAAATTTTGAACTTTATAATATAGCTTTACTTTCAAGAATACATGTTACTGAGCAAGAAGTTAGTAAATATATTACTGATTTAAATAAAATGTTAGATTCTGTTAATATTTTACAAGAAGTAAATACGTATAATATAACTCCTACAACACATATTACATCAATGAGAAATATTTGGAGAGAGGATAAAGTCAATCCATCCTCAGACAAAGTTAAAAAGGTATTATTTGATAATGCTCCTGATATAGAAAATGAATTTTATAAAATTACAAAAGTTTTAAATATATAAAATAATTATGATTAAATCAATATATTTTTTACATAACAATTTTATAAGTGATAATAATGTAACTAAAATTATAAATGTTATTACTAAAAATCCTTATTTTATATGGATAGATATTGCTTTAGAAAATCACGAATTAACCTCTGGTGAAATGAAACTCCTTTATAAATCATTTCAATTTCATGAAATGTCTATTGAAGATTGTTTATTTCCACAATATTACCCAAAAATTGAAGAGTTTT
>JAISIT010000061.1 GCA_031261915.1 Candidatus Methanoflexus mossambicus | reverse complement strand
TTTAATAAGTTCAAGTAAATCTATACATTGAAAACTTTTGTGATTATTAATGTTTTCATCATATTTATCTCTAATATGACAATATGCTCCAATTTGAGAACATATTGTTGGAATTTTAATTTTCTTATCTGCCTTTGCATTAGAGTTCCATGCTTCTTGAGTAACTAAGATCATATTATTTAATTTTGCATAAGCAATTACTTCTGGGTCTGCCCAATTCTCTTTTGTAGTGCCTATTTTATACCAAGTAGGAAATTCTTTAGATAAAAAATTTCCATATTCCAAAATATTACCGTCTATTTCTTTAAACATATTTTTATTTGTTTTTGCCCATTCTGCCATCTCATCATCTTTTACAATTAATTCATCATATACTGATTCAGTAGAAACTATTATTCCACTATTTATTAATTTATCAAAATTTTCCCAATATGTTTGAAAATATTGTTTTTCATAAACATCATATTTAGATCCTGCCAAAAAAGCTGAAGTGTCAACAACATATTTCATAATTCCAAATTCTCCTTAGCAATCTTTTTTCTTATATCATTAACAACTTGTAATTTTGTACCTAAATAATCAGTCAACGTATTATTAGTTATTAATCTTGAATCATAGGCATCTAAAACTAATTTAGTGTATAATAACCCATTTTTTCTCAAAAGTTCTGTTGCTTTTTTAGAATTATAAGTATTTTCAGTTTTATCTATTTTTTTATCTTTTTCTTTTCTTTTTTTTTTAGTTTTACTTTTATCTTTTTCTAAATTGTTAGCACTTGAAGCGAAATACTTTTTTTCCCATTCCTCTTTTTTAGAATAATAAAACTCTTTAGAAATCTTCTTTAATGATAATAATCTTCTTAAAATTACTTCATTACTTACTTGAAAAGATTTTGATAAAGCAGTAATATGATGATCTTTCCATATACCATTGTTATTATAATCTTCCAGTTTTATTTCAAGGGATTTTGTAGGAACTAATATTTCAGCTGCAATTTTATTACATATTAATTCTTTTTCATTAGTAATTTTGAATTTATTTATATTGCTAATACTGATTTTCTCATCATTAAGAATCAAATGGACTAATTCATGGAATAAAGTAAATTTCTCACCATTAGGAAATTCTTTTTTATTGATTCCAATTATTGGTAATTTTTTATTGTATATTGCATATCCTCTCATATCTACAGGATCAATATCATAAAACTGGAAAACTAAAACTCCTAATTCTTCAATTTTATGAATCCAATGATTTAAAGCATTTTCACTATTTTTCAAATTATAAATTTCAGCATTAGTCATTCCAATTCTTTCTCTAATGTATTGTGCAATTGTTTCAATACTATTATTTTTAGTATCTATTGATAACTTAAATTCTGGAATAATAAAATCTTCTGATTCATCTTCTAATATTATTAAATTTTCTCTTTTATTTTTAGCATTTTGAAGTTCTTTAATTATTAATGGAGATAATTCTGTTTTTTCAAGACTATTAATAGTTCTAAAGTCTGTTATGTTTTCATAATCATTAACTGGATTATTTTCATTATAAAAAAGCATAGGTGGGCGATGATAATATTTAGCTAATTTTTTAACTTCCGATGTTCTTATTTCTCCAGTTTTTTCCCAATTTAAAATATCCTCAGAATGAACCCCCATTTTTTTAGCTATATCTGATGTTTTGAATTGTGACATTTTTCTAGCCCATGTTAACCAATTACCATTTGCTTTTATTCGTGATGAGCTCATTTTTTATCATTCCTTTGATTTTGTTTAATTTATTAGATGATTAATATGCTATTTATGTGTTAAATAATGTAAAAATCCAATATATTCATATAGTATTAATAAAAATCACGATAATGTTATTATTATCATATATTTTTATTTATTTTTTTATATTTATAAATATATGTATTTGATTTAAGACAATCAAAATAAATAAGGAAATATTCAAATATTATAAAATCAATATAAATCAGCAAAATAAACTAAAACAATATTTTATAAATAAATAAAAAAACTAAAACAAATTATAGATAAATAAAAAAACTAAAACAAATTATAAATCATCTAAAATTGATTCATTAGCACCAGCTATTTTTACTAAGTATTCTGCTTCTACAATATGTAATTTTGATGGAATAACAATACAATGTAATGGATTTCCAAAATCAAAGTCCAATAATTCAGATATTTTACCTGCTTTAATTATTTTATCTTTTGATCCTGCTCTTGCTATTCCAATAGCTAATGTTTCTTCATTAATCAATAAATCATTAAGATTACTATTTTCTTCAACTAATTTATCTCTAACTTGTAAAAGATATTTTAAACCTTGATTAATTGACATAAATCTATCTTTATCTGCTTGAATATCTAATAAAACAAGTGTATGAGCGTCGTTTTTTAAATTATTTAAAATAGCTAAATATGGAGAATTTGGAAAATAATTATAATCTGGAAATGGTATTGTTGTAACCTTACCAAACTTATATGCTTGAAGACCACTTAATCCAGGAGCTGCAGATATAATTGAAGACGAATGAACCACTTCAGTATCAATTCCTCTTTCTTTAGCATCTACTATAAATTCTGTGTGTGTTGTAGCTATTAATGGATCTCCACCAGTTATAAGTGCTACATTTTTATTTTTAGCATTTTTAAAAAACACATTTTCTTCTTCAACTTCTTGACGATTTAAAATAGCTATTTTTTTCCCAATTAACTCTTCAATTCTTTCAATACTTGATCCAAATAGCTTTGATGTGAAAAACTCTGCATAAATTTCATCTACGGATTTTAAAGTTTCTAATCCTTTAATTGAAATATCTTTTTCATCAAATAAACCTAAACCTATAAAATATAACATTTAAAACACTTAGTTTAATTAATAGTTAGTTAAAATTTTAATAATCTTTAATAATATCTGTAATAATTTTAATAATATTTATAATAATTTTTAAATATTAATATAAAATACATGAAACAATTGAATTTATTTCTTTTATATTTTTTATAGTTCTTTATAACTTATTAAATATATATTACTTTATTTTATAAATAAATAATCAAAAATAAATATTTAACTATTAAATTCAAAATTCTAAAAAATTGAGAATGTCCAACAATTTGCATTTTTAAAAAATTATTAAAATAAATTTAAATATAAATAAGTATTAATTGAGTTAATTAAAAATAATGATATTAATGGATTTATTTTTTGAAATTAAGATATTTAAATTAATTATAACTCTTTTTAATAATTTTAATAATTTTAATAATTTTAATAACATTAATAACTTTAATAACATTAATTTTCATGAAAATGCAAATTTTGTTTTGTTTGGGTAGCTATTTAAAACAAAAAATATATAAATATTTAGATATAAATTATTAAACAAAGTATTAATTAAAAAATAATGATATTATGGAGAGTTTTTCTATGAAAAAATTGCCTAAAGGGATTCCAACATTTCAAGAATTGATTGAAGATGGTTATCTTTATGTTGATAAAACAGAAATTATTTATAAATTAATTAAACAAGATAAATTGAATTTTTTATCTCGTCCAAGACGTTTTGGAAAGTCATTGCTTTTAAGCACTATTGAAGAACTGTTTAAATGCAATAAAAAGTTATTTGAAGGATTTTTTATTTATGATAAATGGAATTGGGAAGATCCTTATCCAGTGTTATCTTTAGATTTGTCTGGTTTTGAAGATGATTCACTCCATGATTTTTTAAATGATGAACTTAATAGGATTTCTAGGGAATTTAAAATTAAATTAGAGAGTAAAACTTTAAATCAAAAATTTGGAGAGTTAATTGAAAAAATATTTGATAAAACTCGCAAAAGAGTTGTTGTTTTAATAGATGAATATGATAGCCCTATAATTAATAATTTAAAAGATCCTAATTTTGTTGAAAGTGCTCAAAAAACATTAAACGGCTTCTATAGTTCTTTAAAAAAAAATAATAAATATATTAAATTTATCCTTGTGACAGGAATATCCAAATTTTCTAAAGTTTCTGCATTTTCTGCTTTAAATCATTTAACAGATATTAGCTTGTATAAAGATTATTCTTGTATTTGTGGTTATACTCAAGAAGAATTAGAAACTAATTTTAAAGAATATATTGTTGATTTAGCTATTTTCAGTGATTTATCCAATATAAATCTATTAGAAAAAATTAAACAGTGGTATGATGGTTATAGTTGGGATGGTGAGAATAATTTATATAATCCGTATTCAACATTGTTATTATTTGATGAAAAAGAGTTTGCTCCACACTGGTTTGAAACTGGAACACCTAAATTTTTAATTGATATTATAAAACACATAAAAGATATTAAACCAATTTTAGAACCTACAAAATTATATAAAGACGATTTAAATGGTTTTGACCCATTAAATATTGAAGACGCCACTTTACTTTTCCAAGCAGGATACTTAACAATAAAAAATATTGATAAAACCAAAGACGAATATGAATACACCTTAGATTTACCAAATTATGAAGTTGAAAAAGCACTTATGAAAAATTTAGTTAAAATATACACACAAATTCCAATAGGAGACTTAATTGAATCCAAAGAAAAATTCTGGAACCAAGTAACTAATGGTGACTGTGAAAGACTAAAAGAAACAATAATGGACTATTTAATTCCAATAGCCAATAAGCAAAGAGGACAAAATGAAAATTATTATCATGCCCTTATTTTCAAATGGTTAACCTCATCGTTAGGTTTTGAAGGATACAGCAACACACCAACATACATAGGAGAAATGGACATTGTTTTAGACAAAACAGATCCAATAATCATAATAGAATTCAAACAAAGCAAAACTTCTTCAATCAATTACATGATAAACGAAGCATTCAAACAGATGAATGAAAAACAATATGAAAAACTTTATAAAAACAAAAATATAATAAAAATGGCATTAGTATTTAAAAATGAAGAAATAGGATGTAAAATAGAAAAAAACTATTAAAATACTATTATCCCAAAAATATTTTTTTATTAGTTTTATCATGTTTAATTAATAATTAATAGCTATTTAGAATTTATTGTTAAAAATAAAATAAGTAAACTTAAAATTAACAAAAATAAAACTTTTTCCTAAAAAACCAAAAATAATAAACTTTAATGCAATAACTATTACTTTTTTATTACTTTTTTATTACTCTTTTTTATTACTCTTTTTTTATTAATTCTATTGTCTAAAAATAAAAAAAATAATTTCCAAAAATTAAAAATAAAAACATTTATAATTTATAATAAATAAAATATTTATCTACATCTAATTATATTTAATGGATATATTAAATAAATCATGATTTTTAAATAAGTAGGAGAGAATAACATTTCATATTTAAAAAAAATATTTTTATCTATAATAGTAATAGCTATTATTGCAAATATTGGAATCGTCTTTGCTGAAAATAATGAAAAAAATTTAAAAGATATAGAATTAAACAATACAAATTTGAATGATTTAAATAACAATTCAAACAATGATTTAACTAAAATTAATAATTTAAATAACAATTCAGTTACTAATTTAAATAATAATTTAAATAATAATCTAAATAACAATAACAATCAAAATGTTGCAGGATCTAGTTTAAAGTCTTATAATATGAATTCTATTTATAAAATAGCTACATCATTGAAAGATTATATTAGTAAAAATAAAAAACTTCCAGATTATGTGAGTGTCGATGGTAGTAAAATAGGGATGGGTGAAGTTTTATATCTTTTATCCAAAGCAACGATAAATATTAATAATAAAAAAACAGTAGCTATTACTTTAAAAGAAGTTAAAGATCCTACGAAACCTATAGGATCAAAAATAATCAAAGGAAATATGAAAAAAACATATTACATAAGTGTAGCAAAAAATACTATTAATTATATTGAAAAATACAAAAAAGCACCAAATTATTCAAGTATATATGGCATCAAAGTTTCATTTCAAAGTATTATTGACGGTTTTTCAAGAATAATCAATTATTATAGTGTAAAAAAAGTTTTTCCAAATTATATATCATATAATACAAAAAATACTGCCACTATCAACAAATATATTCCAAAATATACTGGAAAAAATGTATTAACAATAACAACAAAAACATCTTCAAAATCAAATGAAAATAATCCCACAACCACCACTAATACAGCCACTAATGCAGCAAGTAATGCAGCAAGTAATTTAAAATCATACAATATAAATTCTATTTATAAAATAGCTACATCATTAAAAAGTTATATAAATAAAAATAAAAGACTTCCTGATTACATAAGAGTTGATGATGATAAAATAAAAATGGAAGAAGCATTATACTTATTATCAAAAGCAATAGTAAATCTTAATAATAAAAAAACAATAGCTATTAGTTTAAAAGAAGTTAAAAAACCTACAAATCCAACAGGATCAAAAATAATCAAAGGAAATATGAAAAAAACATATTACATAAGTTTAGCAAAAAATATTGTTAATTATATTGATAAAAATAAAAAAGCACCAAATTATGGAACTATAATCAATCTAAAAATCCCATATCAAAGTATTATTGATGGTTTTTCAAGAATAATCAGTCAATATAGTGTAAAAAAGACTCTTCCAAATTATATATCATATAATACAAAAAATAATGCAATTCTTAATACTTATGACCCCAAAGACACTGGAAAAAATGTATTAAAAATAACAATAGCCACAACCACATCAAAATCAGATGAAAACGAAACAAAAATTCTTCCCCCAGAAAATATGGAATATTCTCCGTTAGTTGAACAAGTAACAATTAAAACGAAATGGAGTCCAGAATCTGTCTTGATTAACAGCACCCACATAATTGTAAAAAGTGCATTACCAACAAAAGAAGGATACGATTATGTGCGTTACGATAGAGTCTGGAAAAACTACTTCCAAGGATACTGGGGATATTTAAAATATGAACAAGCAGATGTATCTAATATCATTCCTGGAGTGAGTTGTGTTGAAGGAATGGTATACTTTTCAAAAGAAGGAAGATATTTCGATGTAGATTTTGACCTTGTTTCAGGAAAAAGCCACGATTCCTATGGATATGAATTAATCCCATGGTAATATAGTCTTTAATTGAAATTTCATTATTTTCTTTTTCATTTTTAATATCCATATTTTTAAAAATAATAATTATAATAATTTTAATAATTTAAATGGTATTTTAAATGACTAAATTATAATAAATATAATTGAATTCTGTTTTTATCACGATCTACTTCTAAAACTCTAACTTTAACCTTATCTCCAACACTAACAATGTCAGAAGGATGATTAACAAATTGTCCATGATTCATTTTAGAAATATGGACTAATCCATCATGATAAATTCCCAAATCAATAAATGCTCCAAAATCAACTACATTTCTAACAATTCCTTCTAATTCCATGTTCGGTTTTAAGTCTCCAATGGTTAAAGGTTTTTTTCTAAGCATAACATGAGACATGAAATCTCTTGAGTCTGCATTAGGATTTTTTAGATTAATAGCTATGTCTTTTATTGTGTATTCATCACTATTTAATCTTTGAGCCATATGAGTGAATTTAATCTCTGCTAATGAAACTCTTTTTGTTCCAATATCTTTTTTAGTGATATTTAATTCTTTTAATAGCTGATCAGTAATTTCATAGGATTCTGGGTGAATAGCTGTGGAATCATAAATATTTGGTTCTATTTTAATATCACTTACTTCTGATTTAGTAGAAACTGATTCTAATTTAGTAGAAATTGGATCTGATTTAGTAGTAACTGATTCTGATTTAGTAGAAACGGATTTTGAGCTATTAACTTCAGGTTCTGGCTTACTATTATCTGAATCAAAGTTATCAGAGAATTTATTATAAAATTTTTTAAAATTATCAGTTAAATTATCATAGTTAGTCGTTGATCTTTTAACAGATTTAGAATTATTAGAATCATTAATATTTTCAGTAGATGTCTTATTTTCATTATTTGATTTATTTTCATTAAATTTTTCATTATTTTCAATAGTTTTGTTGTTATTTGTACTATTGACATTATTTGAATTAGTATTAGTATTAGTTGTATTAATATTTGTAGTAATAGTTTTAGTAATAGTTTTATTGATATTTTCATTGTCTGTGTGAATTCTTAAAAAACCTGCAGATTGTTTAAAAATTTCATCAGTCATTCCTTCGACATTTAAAAGTTCTTCTCTTGAAGTAAATGGTCCATTATCTTTAATATAATCAATTATATTCTTTGCAACAACAGAATCAATACCAGAAACATTAACTAAGAGTGAAAAAGATGCTTTATTTACATCCACACCAACATCGTTTACAACAAGCTCAATGGTATCAGATAAAGAGTTTATTAACTTTTCTTGATTCATATCATGTTGATACTGACCTACACCAATAACCTTAGGATCAACTTTAACAAGCTCAGATAAAGGATCTTGAAGGCGTCTTGCAATTGAAATAGCTATTCTATGACCTAATTCATAATCAGGAAATTCCATATCTCCAAAAAGTCCTTGATAAAATTCTGAAGCTCCTGCTTGATTAATTACTGCATATTCTACTTTAGTTCCATCAATAATCTCTGAAATAACCGTTTCAAATTTATTTGAATCTGAAAAACTTCCAAGAGCAATTAAATCAACATCATACTCTTTAATTAAATATTTAATAGTGGTTTTAAGCTCTTCAATATCACTTAAATAAACCCAATCTGTTTTTAAAACTTCACCATTTCCATCAACAATAGCTATTCTTGAAGCATCATATAATGAAGCATTCCACCCTAAAACAACCTTATTTCGTATAGGTTTTTGCATTAAAAGACTTTCAAGATTTAAAGAGAATATTTCAATTGATTGATTTTCTGCTTTTTGTGTTAAATAATCTCTTAGCTCTAATTCAATTGATGGAGCGATTAAATTATAGTAAGCATCTTCAACAGCTTCTTCAACAAAAGGTTTTGTAATTTCATTATATTTACCTGTTGCATTAGATGAAATATCAACTAATATATGGCGAATAAGATATTCAATTATTTCTTCTTCAGGAGCAATAATTTTAACCTTTAAAAATCCTTCTTTTTCTCCACGATTAATAGCTAATATTCTATGATTTGAAATATCAATTATAGCTTCATCATGATCGTAATAAAGCTCAAAATGAGATTCAGCAGAATCATCAACAGCAGTAGTTTTTATTTTACCCTCTTCATAGGTAATTTTACGGATAAGAGAACGAAAATGAATATTATTAGAGATTATATGTGCTATTATATCTTTAGCCCCAGTTATAGCATCTTCAATATTGTTAATGCCTTTATTTTCATCAATAAAATCTTTAGCTATTTCCTCAATTGGAATTTCGGTTTGTTGAAAACGAATAATGTTTGCAAGAGGATTTAGTCCTTTAGATTTAGCTATTGAAGATAATGTTTCATCTTGATTTATGAAAGGCGTAGAAATATCATCTAACTCGGCAAAATTCTTTGCATTTTCAATTGATTCTTTTAACTCTGCATCAATATTATCGTCAGAATCCATTGATGAAATTATTTTAAGAACTTCCTTTTTTTTAGCATCTAAACTCCTTAAAAAAACAAGCATTTTCTTAAATTTTATGAGATTTTTATTGTTTAAATTACCAGTTAAGCTTTTTCTATAATGAGCAATAAATGGTAAAGTATTTCCTTCATCAATTAAAGAAATAGTATTATTTACTTCCTTATTGTCCATATCAAACTCTTTAGATAACTCTTCAATAATCATTTTAACTTCTCCATTAACAACAAATAACATACTTAATAATTATAAATATAAAAAATTAATAATACTAATAATTAATAATACTAATAAAATAATAATAATAATAATAATAATAATAATAATAAAATAACTAATAAAAATTTAAAGCATAATTTAGATTTAATTATTTAAATTAATAAAAGAACATTTATAAAATTTTAATAATTAAACAATAATTTTATAATTCAATAAATTCGATTTAAACATTTTTTAAACCATAGAATTATTGAAAACAAATAAAATACATATAATTTTATATAATTAAAATTTGTGTGATTAAAAGAATGATTCAATAATCCCTGATAAAAAAAGACTAACTACAATATTTGTTCAACTTAGTAATTAAAGTTATCGATTCTCAAAGTTTTCAAGAATAATCTGCTATGAAATAACTAAAAACAATTAAATTTTAGAAATTTATTAAATAGAAATCTATTAAAAAATATTATTATTAGATTTTTTCAAAAATATTTTTAAGAATTAATTAAAATTAATTAAAATTTATTTAATTATTATTTAATTATTATTTAATTATTATTTAATTATTATTTAATTATTATTTAACTTATTATTTATCGTTATTTGATCGTTATTTAATCATTTATTAAAATTTTTAATCAAATAAAATAATAATTTTAAAGTTTATACTATTTCTCATGATTAAAAGACATAAAAATTTAAAATTAAATTAGATAACAATATATAATTAAAAATGCTATTTAAAAAAATAAAAAAAGCTGTTTAAAGAATAAAAAGAAAAAATATTAAATAAAACTGAAGAATGAATAAATAAATAATAATTACTTATATTTAAATATTAAAAGAAATAAAAAATAAGTTAACATTAACTTAAAAAAAATTAACTTAAAAAAACTCATAAAATCATGAAAAAATAAGATATTATAAATATCTTATTAATTTTTATATTAATAAAATTCATAATACTGTTCAATAAAATAAAATTTAACAATAAAAATTTAACAATAAAAATTTAATAATGAAAATTTAATAATGAAAATTTAATTTAATTTAATTCTATTATTAAATATCCTAAATTTATAAGTATTAAAAGTAAAAATAGTTTAAATTATTCAATGAGGAAAATATGCAATTTGACTTAATATACATTGTAATTTTGATTATAAACGCAATTTACTTCTTTTTACCAGCATATATCTCTAATTTAAGTGGTCTTGTTTTTGGTGGAGGAAAACCAATAGATTTTGGAAAAAATTTCTTTGATAAAAGAAGAATAATTGGGGATGGAGTTACATGGAAAGGTTTAATTTATGGGGTCATAATTTCCACATTAGTTGGAGGTCTTCAAGGATATGCATATATTAATTTTTTTATAGGGACATTTATAGCAGACATGCCAGGTTTTATGATCACAAACATATTGAATGGATTAATTATAGGTTTTTTATTGGGATTAGGAGCATTAGGGGGAGATGCAGTAGGAAGTTTCATAAAACGACGATTAAACATTAGTAGAGGTAAACCAGCACCAATATTAGATCAACTTGATTTTTTTATAGGTGCTGTTATATTAGTATCTATAGTTTTAAATGTAGATGCAAATATAATCGTAACTGGAGCTATTATAACCTTAGTTTTACATTTAATAACTAATACAATAGCTTATTTGTTAAAAATTAAATCTGTTTGGTATTAATAAATTCAAATAAATTCAAATTAGTTATTTAATAATAATATAATTAATAATAATATAATCAATAATAATATAACCAATAATAATATAACCAATAATGACAAATTAAGAAAATAATTTATAAAATAAAAATAGAATTAATAAAACTAAAAAAATTATAAAATAAAAAAATAAAAAAATACATAAAGAGATAAAATGAAAAAAGCAGTAGTATTTGATGTTGCTGGAACATTACTTGAACGATATAGGGCTGTTAAGAATGTTAACACTGGAAAAATTACAGATAAAGGAACAACCTTAGAAATCATTGATGATTTGCCAAACACTGCACTTGTAGTTCTTCAAAGCGATACACGAGCATGCATAATGAAAGAAAATGCAAATACAAGATTTTATGATTTTTTGATTAAACGCAATATAAATATAGATATTAGCTATTCTTCTTCAGATATTAGTAAAGAAGATATAATTAAAAGATTAAAGAATGATAAAACTTTAATTAAAGAATTTCAAGAAGTTGCATATATTTTAGCAAAAAATTATGAATTTATAGAGATTTGTAGTGGTTCTGCATTTGTTTTTGATGCAAATAAAAACAAAATAACACATATAATAGCTGCTGGAGGTAAATTATTTCCAAATGTTAAAAAAGTCATTAAAACATTAAATCACAAGCAAATTGACACTTATATAGCATCAGGTGATCGTGAAGATTCATTATATGAAATTGGAAATATTATTAAAGTTCCATTAAGTAATGTTTTTCCAACAATGAATATGAAAGGAAAAGGAGAAATAATTAAAGAACTTAAAAAGAAATATAAAGTTATGATGGTTGGAAATGGACCAAATGATGTTTTAGCATTTAAAAATGCGGATGTGAGTGTTTTAACATTAGAACAAAAAGAACCAGTTTCACAATCATTGATGCAATCTGCAGAATATATTATTAATGATATAATTGAAGTTTTAGATATTAAATTTTAAAAATTTTAGATATTAACTTTTATTTTGTATATTGAACTTTTATTTTCTATATTCGATTTAAAATTAAATAAAAAACATATAAAATAATTTCTTATTAATAAATATAAGTATATGGAAATATAAATATTAAAATGATTATTACAATTTTAATGAAAATATAAATTAAAATGATTATTACAATTCAAATTAACAAAACAATTTTAATGATTTTATGACAAAAAAGACACAATACAAACTAATTATTCCAATTATATTAATATCTGTTATTTTTGTTAGTGGTTGTATAAACTTTTCTCTTTTAAATATAAATAATATTTTACCAGAATTAAGTAACAACATTGTTGAAGGCGATAAATTATTTAATGACGGAGTAATCTTATCAAATTCAAAAAATTATGATGCAGCAGAAGAAAAAATAGGAAATTCACTTAGCTATTTCATTAATGCAAAAAACAACATAGAAGAACTTGAAAAGGATTTAAAAAATAATAATGATACTATTCTCAATAGTTATATATTCTTATTAAAACAAGAAGTGAGTTATAAAGAGAATGCTACCGACAATCTTCAAACGGCTATTAGATTTTTCCTTGCAAACGATACTTCCAATGGAAATAAATATGTGAATAATGCAAATAAAAATATGAATAATGCAATAGATATTCAAAAAGAAAGAAATCAAATTGTTATTGATAATCCTGAAAAATTCAAATAATATTAATATTACTACAATAATAATAATTTTAATAATAATAATAATAATAATAATAATAATAATAATAATAATTTTAATAATAATAATAATAATAATAATAATAATAATAATAATAATTTTGATATTAATAATTTTATTAATAATAAAAAAATAAGAGGATATTAAATGGAAACTAAATGTCCAAGATGTAAAGGAAAAGGAAAAGTTGTGAAATTAACTAAAACATGTCCAGTATGTAATGGAACTGGATTTGAAGAATCTTATGAAGTTAAAAATCATTTTAAAGGAGTAAATAGTAAAGCCAGCTCAAAATTTGATTTAGAAAGTGACCATGAAGTTCCTTGTAAAACATGCAAAGGAAAAGGGAAAGTTAATGTAATGAAAAAATGTGATGAATGTGATGGAGTTGGAAGTATAAATGTCTGTAAATCTTGTGGAAAACCATTAAAATCTGGAGATTTATGTTCAGAATGTGAAATAAAAGAAAAAGAAGAACAAACCAAAATAGCTCGTGAAAAAGAACTTGAAAAGAATAAAAAACCAGTAGTATATTCCCTTGATCCTTTAATTGAAATGAGTGATTTAGAAAAAAATATAACCTATCGTGGTAAAGTTTCAAGAACTGAAAAATATGGTGCTTTTGTATCATTAAACAATCAAGTATGGGGATTAATGAGAATAAAAAACCATGGATATGATGTTGGAGAAGAAGTTTTTGTTCAAGTCACAAATGTAAATTTAAAAGCAAAACAAGTTGATTTAAAACCAATAGCTATTGTTGGAAAATATAATTTAGAAATACTTAAAAAAGATATAAAAAGAACAAAAATTAGCACATTACCAGATAAATTTGGGAAAATTGTTAAAATTCAAGGAGAAATAATTCAAATACAACAAACTGCAGGTCCTACAATATTTACAATTACTGATGAAACAGAAATTACATGGATAGCTGCTTTTGATGTAGCTGGAACTCGGGCATATCCAGAATTAAATATTGGAGATATTGTTGAAGTTGTTGGAGAAGTTAATGAACATGGAGGAGAAGTTCAAATAGAATCTCAATCAATAGAAGCTATTGATGAAAATGAAGCAGAGAAAATAAAAGAATTAATTGAAATAGCTTTAGATGAAAAATCAGAACCAAAAGAAGTTGATTTCTTAATTAAAAGTCCAGTATTGGAAAAATTAAAACCTAAAATGAGAGAATCAGCTAAAAAAATTAAAAGAGCTATTTTAGATGGTAGATCTATTCTTGTTCGCCATCATGCAGATGCAGATGGAATTACTGCAGGAATAGCTATGGAAAAAGCAGTTATTCCTATTTTAAATGAAATTAATCCAGATAAAGATGCGAAATGGCATTACTTTAAACGTTCCCCAAGTAAAGCTCCATTTTATGAACTTGAAGATGTTGTAAAAGACTTATCTTTTGCTTTAGAAGATTTAGAGCGACATGGACAAAAGTTACCTCTAATTGTCTTGCTTGATAATGGTTCAACAGAAGAAGATATCCTTGCTCTTATGAAAGCAAAGATTTATGATATTGAAATAGTTGTAATTGACCACCACTTCCCTGGAGAAGTAGTTGATGGTAAAGTAGAAGTTGATGAATATGTTGACACCCACGTAAACCCTTATCTTGTTGGTGGAGACTCACAAATAACTGCAGGAGCGTTATCTACTGAAGTAGCCCACATTTTAAATCCCGATATTAAAGAATTAATCTTACATCTTCCAAGTGTTGCAGCTATTGGGGATCATGCCAAAAGTGATGAAGCAGACCAATATATAGAATTAGCAAAAGAAAAAGGTTACAATAAAGAGGATTTAAAGAAAATAGCAGAATGTGTTGACTTTGAAGCATATTATTTAAGGTTTATGAATGGTAGAGGAATAATGGACACTATACTTGGTGTAGATAATATAGATAAACATGAAAAATTAGTAAATATGCTCTATCGTGAATATGAAAAAAGAGTTGAAAATCAATTAAAAGCAGCTATTCCAAATTTAACGACTGAAAAATTTGATAATGGATTAATATTCAATACATTAGATGTTGAAAAATATGCTCATAGATTTACATTCCCTGCTCCTGGAAAAACCTGTGGATTTGTCCATGATAAGATGGTTAAGAAATATGAAAACAATAAAACAATATTAACCCTTGGATATGGTCCAGATTTTGCAGTTATAAGAGCAACAGAAGAGGTTCATCAAAAATTCGGTTTCAACATAAATGAAATCATTATAAAACTTCAAGAAGCCATACCAAATGCAGGAATTGACGGTGGAGGACACGAAGTAGCAGGTTCAATAAAATTCCTTGAAGGATTATCAAAAGAAGTCCTAAATGAATTTAAAAAAGAAATAGCTAATATGAAATAACCACAAATGAATATAACTTAATAATGGAATAATAAAAAATAATAAAGATTAATTAAGAATAATAAAGAATAATAAAAAATAATTTTCAGGAGAAAACACAAATGGCAACAGGTCCAGTTTTAGATTTTATTATAGTTATATTCTTTATTGTTTCTATGATTATATTGATAAGAACAATATTAAAACGGATGGATAAAAAAAATATTAAAAATGGAATGTTCAATTGTGAGAAAATAAATATCCAATTTGAAGATACATATACACAAATAGAAAGTAAATATGTTTCAAAAGTGGGATTAAGAGAATTTGAGGTAATTTATCATAAAAATGTAGATGCAACATTTTGCCTAAGAGAAAATGGAATTATAATAGAAAATCAAGCTATTGGAAAAAATCTAATTACCTGGGAAATGATTGAAAATGTGAAACAAGACAATAGTAACTGGAAAGATCCTCTTCTGCAAATTAACATTGCAAAACCAGAAAAATTTCGGGAAATATTTAATTATTGTGATTTATATTATTCTAAATCATTTAAATTTAGATTTATTTCACCATATCAAGGATTTTCTTGTGACTTTAACTTTTTAGAACATTTCATGGACGAAAAAATTGAAGAAATAAATGGTAATCCTAAATACATTAATAAATTATCTAATGATCTTAATGAATTCTATAATGATAATTCAGATCTTGATGAATAAAATGACAATAAATACTATGGAAATAATTCGTCTAAAAAAAATTAAACAGAGATTCAATTATCACAATTCATAATACTTTCACAATTCATAATATCTATTCATTGGCTGAAAGATTGTTATTATTATTTTTTCAATGAGTTTTATTTTTATTAATTATGAATTTAATAAGTTTATTTTTAAAAATAAAAGTTATAATTTTTTAAATATTTAAAATATTAATTTTAATAATAATTTTAATAATAATTATAATATTAATTTTAATTATAATAATAATTATAATAATAATTATAATAATTATAATAATGGGTATCAAATGATAAATTCTAAATTAAATTAGCATAATCCCATTAACTTCATTGAGGTAATATTTATAATTCATATCACCATGACAAACAAAAATAACAATGATATTCGGATTATTGATTTCTTTAATTGTATCTACAGCTATTTTACATGCCTCATATTTAGGATATTTAAAAACACCTGTGCTAATTGAAGGAAAAGCTATTAAAACTAAATTTAAATCATTTTCTTTTCTATATTCTTCAGCAAGTTTCATAGAATTAATATAACAGTTTTTAAGTAATCTTTTTTCATCATAATATCCATTTATATATTCTGGACCAACAGTATGAATAACTCTATCTGCTGGGAGATTGTAAGCTTTTGTCATTTTAGCTTCACCAGTATGGCATCCTCCAAGGGTTTTACATTCTTCAAGAAGTTTAGGACCAGCATTTAAATGAATTTGCCCATCAAGTCCACCACCACCTAAAAGAGTTTTATTTGCAGAATTTACAATAATATCTACTTTTAATCTGGTTATATCTCCTTTAACCACATACATTTATTACCCTCACAACTTAAAAAACTTATAATATAATAAATAACTTTAATCACAATAAACAATGTTCACAATAGCTATTAAATCTACAAGGTTTGCATTTATTTCCATTTTTAGTAGGAATAAATGGTTTAATTCCATTAAAAAGACCATGCATACGATTAATTAAAAATTTGATATTTTCTTCCATATTTTCATCGAATTCTTCAAGCCAAAAAATATTATCTTTACCCCTTTCTCTTAGAGCTATTTTTATTTTTCTTTTATCTTTAATTTCATTAATGTGAATAATATCTTTAAAAACTAAAGCATAAGCAGAAATTTGATTAATAGAAGATGGATAAGCTATTGTTCCTGGTTTATCATCAATAATAACAAATTCCTTTGGAGTCATCCATAACTCATCAATAAAACCCCGTATGCCATATTCTTGAGATGTGATAAAAACTTCCCTTGAAATAGCTTTCTTTTTTTTAGATGAGATTAAAATATCCTCAAAAGTTCCAGGACTTGCATTTTCTTTAAACTTTTCATCAAGAATTCTATGTTCTTTAGTTCCTTCTACCATTGCTTTTGTTGAAACAGTCGGAATATCTTTAAAATACTGTAAATATAAAGTATACTCACAATATCCTTGTTGATTTAACCAACTAATCGGAAAATTATTTTTTCCATTAACAATATGTAATCCTTTAATATCTGGATGTTTTTTGTAATTATAATCAAAATTAAAATCAATTATCTTATTTTCTACCATAAATGTCACTTTAATTTAATAATTATGGATTATTTTTATCTAAAATTTCTTATTTTGCTCCCAATTCCAAGCAGTTTCTATAATATTATCAATATCACTATTATTAATTTCCCAACCTAAAACTTCCTTAGCTAAGCTATTATTACAAACTAAAACTGAAGAATCACCTGCTCGCCTATCACCATAAACGATATTTGGCTCAATACCAGTTATTCTAATCGCTGAATCAATAATCTCTTTAACACTTACTCCAGTTCCAGTTCCAAGATTAATAAAACCTGTAAAATCATCTAAATGTTCTAAAGCAAGTTTATGAGCAGTTGCAAGGTCTTCAACATGAATATAATCTCGCACACATGTTCCATCAGGAGTATCATAATCAGTTCCAAAAACAGTTATATGGTCAATTTCGCCATTAATAGCTTTTAAAACAAGAGGAATTAAATGGGTTTCAGGATTATGAGATTCACCAAGAAAACCATCACGAGATGCGCCAGAAGCATTAAAATACTTTAAAGAAATATATTTTAAACTATAAGCCACATTATAATCTTCTAATATATTATCAATCATAGATTTAGTCTTACCATAAGGATTAATAGGATTTACAGGATGTTTTTCATCAATAGGGATATATTGAGGTTCCCCATAAGTTGCACAGGTAGAGGAGAAAACAATTTTATTAACATCATTCGCAATCATCACGTCAAGAAGATTCAATGTCCCTACAAGATTATTATTGTAATATTTTTGAGGATTCTCTACACTTTCACCTACATAAGCATAAGCAGCAAAATGAACAACCATATCAATATCATATTCTTTAAAAACCTTATCCAAGCTATTTTTATCATTTAAATCCCCTTTTATAAAATCCGCTAGAATAGCTTTTTCATGCCCATAAACAAGATTATCAAATATTAAACACTCATAACCATTTTCCAATAAGTATTTAACAGTATGAGAACCTATGTAACCTGCTCCACCAGTAATTAAAATCATTATACTAATCCTTAAATTTATTTGACTAAAAACTTACTTTTATTATTTAAAAATTTATTTATTTAACTGAAAACTTATTTATTCTCTAAAAACTTATTTATTCTCTAAAAACTTAGTTATATAACTTAAAAATTTATTTAATTAGCTAAAATTTATTAAATCAACAATATAAAATTTATTTAACTATAATTATTTATTCTATTTATTATTCATTATCTTTTTAAAAAATTAATAAAAAAAGCATTAATCATACTATAATTAAATAAAAATACTTATTAACGATCATTTTAACAATTTATCTAATTTAGATTTAGTTAATAACTCATGGGTTAAATATTCTCCATTATATAAAACTGCGAAGCTATTTAATATTATTGGAAGATTTTTGGCTTTTTGAGCTGTATCTACATGGATTAACGTCAATTTTATTTCTTTTTCATTACAATATTCTTCAATTTCTTTTAATGTATTATTTGTAAATGGACATTGATTAGTGTAGTAAACAGTTAATCCCTCATCATCTATTTTATTTAATTTTGATTTATCTGTGAATTTAGGAGTTAAACTATCATCATAATTATCATCAAAGGATAATGCCATTAACTCGAAGTTTGGTGAAGCATTATCAACTGTTTTAAATCCATATTTTTCAAGAAATTTCTTATCTGATAAGTATGGAAGCTTTTTAGTTCCTCCTACAATTGCACAAATGCCATTTTTACCTCTTTCTTTTCCATCAGCTATTGCACTCTCAAGTAATTTCTTTCCATATCCTTTATCTTTAAATTTGCCTGATACCCAGAAACAGTAGATATACAGATAATTTTCTCCAACTACTGGAACAAAAGCATCTTCAATATCTCCATATTCAATAAAAACCTTTCCTCTTTCATTTAATTTCTTAAATACATGCCCATTTGGAATTTGTTGTTCTAACCATTCTTTTTTATTCAAAACACCTTGATAGTGCTTATGACTTTTTCCTGCAATCGCACAACATAAATGTTCATTCTCTAAATTCTCTAAATCTAATTTTATATAATCTTCTGCCATTGAAATACCATATTTAGTTTTTTTTATTAATATTTATTAATTTTATTAAAGTTATTTATTAAATTTGCTTTTTATTATTTATCATTTAGACATTTAACATTTGTAACAATATTAAAATAATTTTAAGCATTTAGTCACTTTCGAACAAAGATAGAAGTTTCTAAAAATGTATTATATACTCCATTTTCCTCAGTCCAATCTTCAGTTTTGATGATTACATCAGTTTCTATTTGATTCCTCATTTTGGAAGAAATATTTTCAGGAATAATTAAAACAAATATCTTTTCCATGAAATTACTTGGATCATCACATATTCTAACTTCATTAATGCCATAATTTGGAGATATACTTTGAAGATACTTTCCAATTTTTGAAATCCCATTTTCAAGTAAATCATTAGAATTTAACTGATTTTGAAAGTTTTTAATGATTTTATTATTTGATGAAACTGTCTTCATTTTCCACCTTAGATTTTAACTTCAAGTTTTTATTTAATTTTTAATAAAATAAACTAAAATTAAAATTTCTTATTTTTCTTTTTAAAAATTTTTAAATTATTAATAATATTATTGTAAAACATAAGATATATATCTTATCATTATCAATCATAATTTAATATATAAAATCTAAAATGAAAATACAAAAACATTTATAAACTAAAAACAAATAATAAATTATGAAAATCAAAAATAAAATACTTTTAGGGGTGGTAATAATAGCTATTTTCTTAATTTCAGGATCCGTGTTATTTATAGATAATGAAATAAGTGAAAAAATATTTAATCCACAAAATACTGTAGCAAAAAGCTTAAATACTACAATGGAAAAAGAGGACTCAATAAAACAAGTTATTCCATTAAATAATACTTACAACATAAGTCGTAACTATTCAAGCCACTACGATAAAAAAGGAAACTGTGATTATGTTGTTGATGGAGATACCATTGATGTTGAAGGTGTTGGAAGAATACGGTTTGTAGGAGTTAATACTCCAGAAAGAGGAGATAATCCAGGATACACTGATGCTAAAAACTTTATAAAAGAACTTTGCCTTGGAAAAACAATTTATTTAGATATTGATGATAAAAAAGAAGAAGATAGATATGGAAGAGTCCTTGCAGTTTTATATGTTGATGGAATCAATATAAATGAAGCATTACTAAAAATGGGATACGCCGAAATAATGTATATGCCTCCATCAGAGTTTTATCCTTATGATTGGACTTAAATAGCTATTTAATCATTATATTTTTATTAATTATTTAATTTATTGTTTAAATTTAGTTATTATCTAAAATTTCTTTAATTACTTGAGTTTTAGATAATTTAGATAATAATCTATCTTCATATTTATCATTTCCATTATTCTTATTTTCATTATTCTTATTTTCATTATTCTTATTTTTATAAATTACTTGTCCAATAATTAAATCAATTACTAATGTAATCCAAAATATTTTAGAAATATTTCTTATAATTGCTTGTTTATATGTGATTTTATCATTATTCTTATTATCAATACTATTTTTATTATCAATACTAATTTTATTAATATTATTAATTGAAACAACTTCTAAAAATACTAAATGCTTACCTACAGTAGTTTTATATTTTTTTTCACCAACAACGAAATAAAATAATGTAAAAACTGGAATAATAATGATAAAATAATTATAAATTAAAAATTGATTATATGGAATAAAAAAATATGAAATCAATTGTGCGATAATCCATAAAATTGCTGAAACAACAAAAAAATCAGCAACATAAGCAATAGCTCTTCGTTTAAATAAATTACTCATCTTAATCTCTCCAAATACCTATTTAAAAAATACATAAAATTTATTCTTCAACTCTTTTATAAACATCAACAAGTTGTTTAGCTATTTTTTCTTGAGAATGTTCTTTAACAAAATTTAAATTAGATTTTATATCTACATCAAAATGTTTTTCTTTTAAAACATTTGCAAAATTATCATTTGATGTTACAACAGTTCGATTCTTTAAATCATTAGGAATATAAGCATCATCAAGAGTTATTGTTGGAACAGAACAAGCCATGGCTTCAACAATAGGTAAACCATAACCTTCCATTATAGACGGATAAACAAAAACATCAAGGGAATTATAAAAGCTATTTAAATCTTCATCAGCAACATATCCTAAAAATTTAATTCTTTTATCTCCACCAGCTATTTTTTGAAGTGGCTCAAGTTGATTACCTGTTCCACCAATAAGTAATTGAGAATTAGAAATATCTGCTTTTAAAAATGCTTTAATTAATAAATCTATCCTTTTTCTTTTATTTAAATGAGATATTGTCCCAATTGTATAAGTATCTGTTTTTAAATTATCTTTAAAATCATGTTTTGAATCTTTTATAGTGTGAAGATTGTTTTTTATAGGATCTCTAACTACAGTTAAGTCATTCCTATCAAGCCCATAATATTTACTTAACTCATCAGCAGATTCATCAGAAATACAAATGATTTCTTTAGATTTAATAGCTTTATCTAATGTTTTTTTAAAATAAATACCATAAGGTTTTGACAATATGCCCGTATGAATCATTTTAGGCATTGTTATTAACATTAAATCATGAACAGTAACAACAGTTCGTTTTTTATCAGCATAAAAAGCTTCAATAGGAGTTAATGCATGGAATACATCAGTATTTTTAAATTTATCTCTTTTAAGCATAAATGGCATTTCAAAAAGTGAAAAAAATAGATAATCTAAATGATAAAAACGATTAATATTCCCCGTTCCATTAAATAAACCATCAAGTTGACTTAATGTATTTATATTTATTCCTTTCTCTTGTTTTAAAAGTTTCAAAGTTTCTTCAGAAACACTCCCAACCCCACCATTACGAGAATCAAAAAATCGAGAGATTAATGTTATATTCATTGAAATCAACCATTAAATTATTAAAATTAACAATAAAATTATTGCAATTATTAAAAAAAATAAAATTATTGTAATTATATAAAATTAAAAATAAATTAAAAATTATTATAAAAATAAAATCAACAAACACGTGGAACTGGATCAGCTATTGGAGCTTCAAGTATTCTTGTTCCTCCAATTGGAGTTTCAACTAAAACTCTATTGCCTTCAATTACTTCACCAATAATAGCTGCGTCTTTACCATATTTTGTTTTTTGAATAGCTTCTAAAATATTATCTGCGTCCTCTGCTTTTACACCCATTAAGACTTTTCCTTCATTAGCTACCTCATAAGGATCTATTCCTAACATTTCTGAAACTGCTTTAACTTGTTTTTTAACTGGAATAGCTTCATCATTAAGCATTACTCCCACTTTTGATTTATTTGCCATTTCATTAATTGCATTTGCAAGACCTCCACGGGTAGGGTCTTTCATAGCTGTTACTGTTCCTGCATTCATCGCTGCTTCAACTATGCTCCAAACTGGCGCTACATCCGATTGTAAGTCTGTTTCAAAACCAAAACCTTCTCTAAATGACATTAAACTCATTCCATGATCTCCCACACTTCCACTGATTATTATTTTATCTCCTACACTAAGAGTAGAGTCTCGAATAGCTTTTCCTTTTTCTATTATCCCAATTCCAGTAGTAACAACAACCATTTTATCAATTTTACCTTGTTCCATAACCTTTGTGTCTCCAGCTATTATTCCTACATCTACTTCTTGGCATGTTTTATCCATTGACTTCATTATTTTATCTAAATCTTCAATATCAAATCCTTCTTGGATAATCATCGCATTGGTAATAGCTAATGGCTTTGCACCCATAACAGATATGTCGTTAATTGTTCCAGCTGCAGATATTCTTCCAATATCTCCCCCAGGGAAAAATAATGGATCTATTGTGTGTCCGTCGGTGGTTATGACTATTTCATAATCTCCAATTGGAATTGTTGCTCCGTCATCTAAGGAATCTAAACC
The DNA here is from genome assembly GCA_031261915.1 of Candidatus Methanoflexus mossambicus. Classification (GTDB taxonomy): domain Archaea; phylum Methanobacteriota; class Methanobacteria; order Methanobacteriales; family Methanobacteriaceae; genus Methanoflexus; species Methanoflexus mossambicus. Next base: position 4,085 of record JAISIT010000061.1, on the reverse strand, counting down.
AATTCCATTATTCACAATTTTCTTTGTAACATTATCTAAAACAGTTTTGGAAATTAAATTTCCCATAACCTCTCCACCAGCACCATGATTCATTCCAATTTTCATAAATAAGCTCCAATTCTTTAAAAAAATAATATAATTATAGTAAATTTAATGTTATTGCATTTTTTTATTATATTATTTATTATATTCTATATTACTTTATTATATTTTATATTGCTTTATTATATTCTATATCATATATTACTTCATTATATTAATTTATGATAGTTAAATTCAATTTATTTAATAAATAATTGATTAAAAACAAGATTAATATCAAAATTTAAATAAAAAACTTAAATAACATACCAAAATAAATACTTAATATCAAAGAGAATATAAAAAATTGATAATATATTAAGTATGTTTTTAAAATTATAAAAACTTTTCTAAAAAATAAAAGTATTCTCCAAGTAGGTTGATTTTGACAGTGCCAATATTAGTAATATTAATTTGCATTGGCAATCACAAAATTTATATTAAATGGAAATGATATTTTTAACTATGGGAACATTTCATAATTTTTTTTATTCAATTAAAAAATGTGTTTTCACATAATTTTTATAATTTTTTAACCAACTTTGAGATATGATCAAAAAATTAATATTCATTATTTATTAATTGCTTTTTTATTTATTAATTGCTTTTTTATTTATAAAATAATTTTATAATTTTTTTGTTTAAATTTTATTGGTGATTTGATGATTAGCACAGTAGTAGGTAGTTATCCTGTTATTTTTAATAAAAATTCTTTATCATTTAAAAATAAATTATCTAATATATTTAGTAATGATTCTTATAAATCTGCCATTAAATATGCTGTTGAATCACAATTAAATGCAGGAATAGATATTATTTCTGATGGACAAGTTCGTGGGGATATGGTTGATTTATTTTTAAGTAAAATTCCTGGTTTTATCAAACAAGAGAATACATATATTATTAAATCAAAAATTCAAAGACCAAACTCATCTATTGTGGCAAATGACTTAAAAATAGCTATTAAATTTTTAAAAAATTATTTTAAAGAGTTTAATAATGAATATGGCTATGATTTATCTAAAAAAGGAGTTAAAGGATTAATAACTGGACCTTCAACTTTAATACAATCATCAAAACTTACAAATATTTATAAAAATAAAGATTTAGCTATTTTAGATTTAGCTCGAGTGTTATCTTTTGAAGCTAAATCTCTTGAAAAAGCAGGAGCTAAATTAATACAAATTGATGAACCTTTTTTATCAACAGGACTTTTAGATATGAATATAGCTAAACAAGCAATAGCTATTATCTCTAAAGATTTAAAGATTCCTATTTCTATTCATTGCTGTGGAGATATTAAAAATATTTTTTCTGATTTAGCTGATTTTGATGTTGATATAATTGATTGTGAATTTGCAGGACATCCAAGCAATATGGAGACTTTAGAGAAATATTCTCATAAATTAATTAATAAAAAAATAGGTTTGGGGGTTGTTGATACTAAAAAATCTATTGTGGATAGTGTTGATGAAATAGCTAAAATAATTTCTCGAGGTATTGATATTATGGGTACTGACAATTTATTTATAGATCCTGATTGTGGTATGAGACTTTTAGATGAAAAAATAGCTTTTAATAAACTTAAAAACATGGTCGAAGCTATGAACAGTTTTATTTCATAAAAACTTAATAATTTGTTTTATTTGTTTTATTTGTTTTATTTTTATTATTTTTATTATTTTTATTATTTTTTTAAAATTTTATATAATATTTTTATTATACTACTTTTTATTATTTTGTTTATTATATTCTTTATTATATTCTAATTATATTATATCATTATATTTTTAACATACTCTTTAAATTAATATATATTTTAAACTTATTTGGTGAATAAATGGCAACATTAATTGAAGTTGATGAAATAGCTGATGGATGGGAACAATTAGTTAAAAAAATTATTTCTGATGGAAAAGATGTTAATGATGAGCGTGGTTCTTTAACTAAAGAAATTTTAAATGTTTTAGTTCAAATAAAAAAACCTATTAATAAATCTTCTGGTGATTTTTTTAATATAAAAACTCCTACTTCTGATATTCTTAATATTCGTGTTCCTGAAGGTTATTTTTGGAGTGGAGATAAGTTAAAAACTTATAGTGAACAATTTATTAGTGATGATAAACAAGGTTTTGTTTATACTTATGGTAATCGTTTAAGAAAACATTTTAAGGATACAGATCAAATAGCTGAAGCTATTAAACGATTAAATGAGTGTCGTGAATCAAGAAGAGCTATTTCAATTACTTGGGATCAAGCTATGGACAGTTGTAGTGAGGAAGTTCCTTGTATGATTCTTGTGGACTTTAAAATTCGTGATGATAGATTATACACGACTGCATTGTGGCGTTCACATGATATTTATGGTGCATGGTTTGCTAATGCTGTTGGTTTAACTTATTTGGCTCAATATGTTGCAGATAAGACTAATTCAACTTTAGGATCAATTACAATTCATTCAATAAGCGCTCATATTTATGAGGTTAATTTTCCTGAGAGTTTAGCTCTTTTAAATAAATAAATATATTTTTTTTATTATTATTTTTATTAATATTATTATTTTTATTAATATTATTATTTTTATTAATATTATTATTTTTATTAATATTATTATTTTTATTAATATTATTATTTTTATTAATATTATTGATACATGATATGTTCTTTCAAATGAGAATATAAAATTTTAAATATATTAAAATAAAGATTTTATTAATGTTAATTATTTTTATAAAATACATTTTATTATTTTTTATAAAAATTTTTCATGTTTTATAATTTATGTAGATGATAAAAATTATTATTTTTAAAATTATTAAATGAAGTGTGATAAAATGGTTAGTGTAAATTTAGAAGCTAAAAAATCTGTTGATGAATTAATAGCTAAAGCTGAAGAATATAATGTTGAAGTAGTTAAATTATCAAATGGTGCAACTGTTATTGACTGTGGTGTGAATGTTAATGGTAGTTTTAAAGCAGGAGAATACTTTACTAAAGTTTGTCTTGGAGGACTTGCAGAAGTAGGAATTTCCATACCAGGAGATTTATCAGAAAACCTTGCTTTACCTTCTGTAAAAATAAAAACCCATAATCCAGCTATTGCAACTATTGGTTCTCAAGAAGCTGGTTGGAGAATTACTGTTGGAGATTACTTTGCAATGGGATCAGGACCTGCAAGAGCAATAGCTCAAGCTGATAAGATTGAGCATGAAATTGGTTACAGTGATGATGCAGATGTAGCTATTCTTGCACTTGAGTCTGAGGCATTACCTAATGAAGAAGTAGCACAATATATTGCAGATGAATCAAAAGTCGATGTTAAAGATGTTTATTTACTTGTTGCTCCTACGGCATCTATTGTTGGTTCAATTCAAATAGCTGGAAGGGTTGTTGAAAATGGAACTTATAAAATGTTAGAAGTTCTTGGTTTTGATGTAAATAAAGTCAAGTTGGCTGCTGGAATAGCTCCAATAGCTCCTGTTGATCCTAAAAAAGCTATGGGAAAAACTAATGATGCTGTTTTATTTGGTGGTAGAACTTATTATTATATTGAATCCGAAGAAGGAGATGATATTAAATCTTTAGCTGAAAAATTACCTTCATCTGCTTCAGAAAGCTATGGTAAACCATTTTTAGAAGTTTTTGAAGAAGCAAATTATGATTTCTTCAATATTGATAGTGGAATGTTTGCTCCTGCAGAAGTCGTTATAAATGATTTAAGGACTGGTGAGCTATTTAAATCTGGTTTTGTTAACATTGATTTGTTAAAAAAATCATTTGGAGTTTAAATTTAAATTAGATACTTATTTTTTTAATATTTCTATTTTCTTTTTTTTAATTTTTTATTCTTTTTATTTTTTTTTTTTTTTTATTTTTTTTATTCTTTTTCTTTTATTTTTAGATGTTTTTGTTATTAATATTATTGTTATTATTAATATTATTGTTATTATTAATATTATTGTTATTATTAATATTATTGTTATTATTAATATTATTGTTATTAT
>JAISIT010000052.1 GCA_031261915.1 Candidatus Methanoflexus mossambicus | reverse complement strand
ATAATAAATAATTAAATAATAAATAATTAAATAATAAATAATTAAATAATAAATAATTAAATAATAAATAATTAAATAATAAATAATTAAATAATAAATAATTAAATAATAAATAATTTAAGATAATTTTAAATAATATACTATAATTTAAACAGTTTTTTCATATACCCTTTGAATTTAAGTATATTTTGATAAAAAAAACTATTTTTAATGAAAATTCTATTATTTACCCATAATTTTCATTTGGTATCTCTCAACTAAGAAATTTGTAATTAAAGTAACAGATAAGACAATTATAACAAGAACAGCTGCAGTTCCATAAGCATTTTCAAGAGATATGCCTTCAGTAGCTAAAATGTATAAATGTAGTGGAAGTGGTCTTCCTGAATCGAAAATGGTATTTGGCATTGATAGTGAAGAACCTACGGCAAACATGACTGCTGCTGCTTCGGAAATAGCTCTTGTCATTCCAAGAATTACTCCTGTGAGAATTCCAGGAATAGCTGCTGGAAGAACAACCATATAAATCGTTTTCCATTTTGTAGCTCCTAAAGCATAGCTTGCTTCACGATAAGAATTAGGTATAGTTGATATTGTGACTTCAGATACCCGAAATATTGTTGGAAGAGCCATAATAGCTAAAATTAATCCTCCTGAAAGAATTGACCAACCAAGACCAATAGCTGTTACAAAAAATGCTAATCCAAAGAGTCCATAAACAATAGATGGAATTGAAGCAAGAATTTCAGCTCCAAATCTTACAAATCGTGTAAGTTTACTTTTAGAAGCATATTCAACAAGATATATTGCACCACCAATACCTAAAGGAGTTGCCACAACTCCAGCAATTAGAGTAACATAAATACTAGAAATAATCATTGGAAAAATTCCACCAGAAGCTCCAGAATCGATAGGGTCTGAAAATATGAAGTTTAAGTTAACTACTGGAAGTCCCATGACTAAAATATATCCTATTAGACAAATAAGAATTAAAACTGTAATTATTCCCGAAATTATAAAAATTGAATTCATTATTTTTTGTGATGTTTTCGGAGATAAAATATTTTTAGAATTTAACCCCACATTTTTAGAATTTAAAGCCATTAATACTCTCCTCCAACATTAATTTTATATTTATACTGTATGTAATTTGCAATTAACAATAAAATAATTATTATCACAAAAAGAACAATAGCTGTTCCAAATAAAGCACTATAATGCATTCCAGTTGCATAACCCATTTCTAAAGCAATATTTGAGGTTAATGTTCTTAAAGGATCAAATATCATTCCTGGAATTTGAATAACATTACCAGCTACCATAATAACTGCTAAGGTTTCTCCAATTGCTCTTCCCATTCCAAGTATAATTGCAGTTATTATTCCTGGAAGAGCTGTAGGAAATATTATGTGTCTTATTGTTTGCCAGTTAGTTGCACCAAGACCAAATGAAGCTTCTCTATATTCTTGAGGAACTGATTGTAATGAATCTTGAGAAATAGTTATAATTGTAGGTAAAACCATAACTGTTAAAATCAAAGAAGCGGCAAATAAACTAAACCCAGTTCCCCCAAAATGAAAGCGTATTATTGGAACTAATATTATTAATCCAAAAAATCCATAAACAACAGATGGTATTCCAGATAAGGTTTCAATAGCAGGTTTTAATATTTTTTTAATATTGTCTGGAGCTATTTCGGCTATAAATATTGCACAAAGAACAGATAATGGCACTGCCATAAGCAACGACAATAAAGTCACATAAATTGAAGCAACAATCATTGTAAATACTCCATATTGTCCGTCACTTGGATTCCAATCACATCCAAAGAATAAATTAAAAAATCCATAAGTTTCAAGGGCAGGAAGTCCTTCTACCAATATAAATAGTATTATAAAAAGAATTATAATAATAGAAAAAATAGCAGTTATAAAAAGCCCTTTTTCTATTAAAAATTCAAATAATTTATTTTTTTCCATAATAATCAAAATAATATAATAATTTATAAAAATATATCATTATAATTACTATTAACTAAAATTAGAATTAATATCAATTATAACTATCATTATCATTATTAAAATAAAATATAAAAAATAAAATTATAAAAATAAATCAAATAATCATATAAAAAGAGAATAATATGTAAATTATAAGAATATAATCTCCCATAAAAAAATAAAAGATTAATATTTAATTTAAGAATTAATATTCAGTTTAACCATTATTTTTTACAATTTTTTCATCTTTTAAAATTTTAGTTCCTTCTGGACTCATTATCCAGTCGATAAATTCTTTTACTTCTCCAGTAGGAGTTCCTTTAACTAAAAGAATAAATGGTCTTTGTAATTCATAAGTTCCATCTGCAATTGTCTCATCACTTGGGGATATACCTCCAACACTTAATGCTTTTACATCACTACTCATATGAGCATAAGACACAAAACCAATAGCTGCAGGATCTTGCTTAACAGATTGTTTAACTGCTTCAGTAGAACTTTGAACAATAGCATCTGATTTTATTTTAGTATCTTTTCCCATAACAATAGATTCAAATGCATCTAATGTTCCAGACCCATCTTCACGAGTAATGAGATGTATTTCTTCATCTAATCCTCCAAGTTCTTTCCAGTTTGTTATTTTACCTGAGTAAATACCTTTAAGTTGTTCTTTTGTAAGATCAGATACAGGATTTTCATTGTTGATTGCTATAACAATACCATCTTGACCAATAACATACTCAGTTAAACCTTTCTTTTCATCATCTTTTAATTCTTTAGAACTTGTTCCAATATTGGCAGTCCCTTCTTGAGCACTTTTAATTCCTAAACTTGATCCTCCACCTTGAACATTAATTTTAACATCTTTATGGGAATTTTGGTAAATTTCAGCAAGCTTTTCGATTACTGGTTGAACAGAAGTTGATCCTACTACATCAATTGTAGAAGCACTTCCATTATTTGCAAATACTAAAGCAGCTATAGCTATTATGACTATTACTGCAACAATTATAATTTTATTATTTTTTTTCATGAGTTTACCTCCAGAAATAAATTTGAATTTTCTTTTTATAAAGCTTACTATTAAGTGAATAAAAGTTCCTAAAAAGTGAATAAAATATTTAAAAAAAGTAAATAACCGAACCATAATGCACAAAAAGTGAAGTGTTTTTGATATAATTTTGATAATCTTAGAGTTACAGGGAAAACTATTTAAAACTCAATAAAATAATTTATTTTATAGATTTATCAATAAATATAATCGTAAAATAAGTAAAATAAGTAAATAATTAGATAAAGTATAAATTATAAATAAATTATTTAATTTTTTTAAAAAAAATAGAATTATAATGAAAAAATTAAAATCATAATATTTTAGATAGTTAAAAACAGATAAATAGATATAAATATAGTATAAAAATAAATTAAAGAATAAATAAATAACTAAAAAATAATTAAAGCCCTATATTTTATCTCTAAAGCTTCTTGGAATAGTAGAACGAGGAATATCTTTATGAAATTCAACAGCAGTATCCATTATCTCAACACAAATATCTGCAATTCTTTCAAGTGATTTAACTAATCTAGAGAGATAAATATAATAAATAGACTCTTCTTTATTTTCAAAAGAAGTTTCAGCCATTTCAATAGCTATGCGATTAAGAATTTTACTTTGTAAAGAATGAACTTTTTTTTCTAAGTCCATAATATCCCCCTTAAGTGATAATTTTTCTTTTAAAAATGAATCCATTGAAAATTTCATCATTTTATCAACAGATTTATACATAGATTTTAAAAAATGCATGATCTCTTCATTAATATCATTAGGTTCATTTAAAACAAATTTTGAGAAATGATCACAATAATCCCCAATTCTCTCTAAATCATAAGCTATTTCATTGAAAATTAATGTTTTGGAAAATTTACTTGATGGATCAATACTAACAAAAGCTTCAACTGAAGAATGTATTTTTTCAAAAAGTCCATTTGTGGTATAATCCATTTCCATTGCTATTTCTGCTTTATCTTTATTTTTTTCTATTAATGCATCAAAAGCTGTTTTTAATTGTTTTGAAACATGATTCGCCATATTTTCTAACATTCCATTTATTAAAAATAATGCTGAATGATTATTTGAAAATAAATTATCTTCATCACCGTAAATCTCTTCATATTTCTTTAAATCAAAAGTATATGCTCTTTTCACAATATTTTTATCAATTAACGGTTTAAGAAGTTTTGTGACATATCTTCTACTAATACCTAATCTTTTAGCTATTTCATCCTGAGTAGCAGGATATTCATATAAAATAAGATCCAAAATTTCTTTAAGAGTTTTATTATTCCTTTTTCCCATCTTATCACTATTGTTTAATTTATTATCCCATTAATCAATTTATTATCCCATTAATCAATTTATTTAAGTATATTCAACTTATTCTCATTATAAATCTTATTGTCCAAAATATTAATAATAAAATTTTTATTTTTAATAATGGTAATAAAATTTTTAAACTAATAATTATATATTAATAAATGAATAATTTGTTACTAATTTTTTAATATTTTATTTTAATTAGAATATAATATTTTTATATTATAAACTTTACTAATATTACGAATATTACTAATACTAATACTAATACTATTACTTTTAATTATAATTTTTTTATTAATTTAATTAATTTATACAATATATCAATTAAACTAAGAGTTAAAATAAGATAAATAGTTTTATAATAAATATGATAGAAGTTTATAATAATATAGATAGAATTTAAATAATATATCCTCAATTTAATAAAAAAATTTGGTGTTTTAATGACAATAAAAGAAGCAGAAAAAACTTTTAATCATGAGAAAATAGAAGAAGATGTCCAAAAATTCTGGAATGAAAATGACATTTATGAAAAAACTAAAAAACTTAGAGAAAATGGTCCACAATATTCATTTTTAGATGGTCCTCCTTATTGTAGTGGAGTAATACATCTTGGAACTGCTTGGAATAAGATTATTAAAGATACACATCTTAGATACAAATCTATGAATGGATTTAATATCCGTCGCCAACCTGGCTGGGATGCACATGGTCTTCCAATTGAACATAAAGTTGAACAGCTATTAAATATTAAAAACAAACAAGAAATTGAAGATTTTGGAATAGCTAATTTCATTAACAAATGCAAAGAATTTGCAATATCAAATAAAGATGCTATGACCAAACAATTTAAAGGATTAGGAGTATGGATGGACTGGAATAAACCTTATATTACTATAGATCCAAAATATATTGAATCTGCTTGGTGGAGCTTGAAAAAAGCCCATGAAAAGGATTTACTTGTTAAAGATTTAAGAGTTATTAGTGCTTGCCCAAGATGTGAAACAGCCCTGGCAGCTGCAGAAATAGATTACGGTACAGAAGAAGATCCATCTATTTATGTTAAATTCCAATTAGATATTAATTTGGATTCAACAAATAATTTAGATTCAATGGCAATAAATAATTTAGATGTATTTTCTGATATTGATAATGAAATTAAAGAAAAAAATGATATTTACTTTTTAGTTTGGACAACAACACCTTGGACACTTCCAGCGAATGAAGCTATTAGTTATAACCCAAAATTTGATTATGCTTTTGTTAAATATCATAATATTGAAAAAAATAGCTATGAAATTTTAATTTTAGCAGAATCTTTAGTTGAAACTATTTTTGGAAAAAATAATGAAGATAATGAGGATAATCAAAAATATGAAATCATTAAAATTGTTAAAGGTGAAAAACTCAATAATTTAGATTATATTCCTCCACTTTTAAATGAAATACCAAAACAACAAGAATTTAAAGACTTAAAAAATAATAAAAAAAATAATAGCAATGAAAATAATTATAAAAACTTATTCAAGCTATTACCTGGAGATCATGTTGAATTAGGTGAAGGAACTGGGCTTGTTCATACAGCACCTGGTCATGGTCCTGATGATTTTGAAATGGGAGAGAAATTCAATCTTCCAATCTTCTCACCCATTGAAATAAATGGCAAATACACGGAAGATGGTGGAAAATATGCTGGTCAGTTTATTAAAGATGCCGATAAGGAAATAATGGCTGATCTTAAAGACAAAGATATATTATTTAAGCAAGAAACTATTTCTCATAGATTTGGACATTGTTGGAGATGTAAAACTCCGATTATCTATCTTGCAACTGAACAATGGTTTTTAAAAGTAACAGACATTAAAGAAAAAATGTTATCAGAACTTAATAATGTAGAATGGATTCCTACTTGGGCTGGAGAAAGTCGTTTTAGAGATTGGGTTGAAAATGCTCGTGATTGGACTATTTCTCGTCAAAGATATTGGGGTATCCCTATTTCAGTTTGGACATGTCCAGATTGTGGAGAAATTGAGGTTATTGGTTCTGTTGATGAATTAAAAGAGAAAGCTATTGGTGAAGTTACTGTTAAAGATGAAGAATTACTTCATAGACCTGCAGTAGACGATATAGAAATTAAATGCAATGGAAAAAAATCTAATGGAGAATGTGATGGGATAATGAAGAGAATTCCAGATGTTTTAGATGTTTGGATTGATTCTGGAGTAGCTGGCTGGGCATCTCAATATTATCCAAATGAAAAAGAAGGATTTGAAAAATGGTATCCTTATGATTTCATTACAGAAGGTCATGATCAAACTCGTGGTTGGTTTTACTCACAGTTAGGTGCTGGTGTCGTTTCAATGGATAGAGTTCCATACAACAAGGTTCTTATGCATGGTTTTGTCTTAGATGAAGATGGAAAGAAAATGAGTAAGTCTCTTGGAAATGTAGTATCTCCAGAAGAAGCTATTGACCGTGTTGGTGCTGATATTTTAAGATTCTACCTTTTATGGGCAAGTAAACCTTGGGATGATTTAAAATTCGTCTGGGGAGAATTAAATAATATTAATAAAATGTTTTCAATATTATGGAATGTTTATGTATTCTCAACAACATATATGGCTTTAGATGATTTTAATCCAGATAATTGTAATGAAAACAATATTAAATTACGTGACGAAGATAAATGGATAATTTCTAAAGTAAATTCCCTTGCAAAATCAGTAGGAGAAGATCTTGATTCTTTATTTTTCCATAACGCTACAAGAAAAATAAATAACTTTATTTTAGAAGATTTAAGTCGTTGGTATGTTCGCCTTATTCGTGGTAGAACATGGGTTGAAAAAGATAATCCAGATAAATTAGGGGCATATTATAGTTTATATTCTGCTTTAAATATTTTAATTAAAACAATGGCACCTATAACTCCACATATAAGTGAAAATATCTATCAAAATATTGTTAAAGATAATATAAAGACAAGCAAAGAAAGTATCCATATGGAAGATTGGGATGTAGATGAAAAAGCTATTGATATGAATTTAGAGAGTAATATGGATCATGTTAAGCATGTTATTGAAGCATCAGCCCATGCCCGTGATATTGCAAGATATAAATTACGATGGCCAGTCAAAGAGATAACTGTAGTTTCTCAAGATGAAAATATCTTAAATGCAATTAATAATCTTAAAAATATTATTAAAGATCAATCTAACACTAAAAAAGTTACTACTTTAAATGAATATCCAAATTTAAGTTTCAATGCACAAGCAAATATGAAAATTTTAGGTAAAAAACTTCGCCAAGATGTTAAAATTGTTAAAAAATACTTATCAGAACACGATGGTAATGATATTAAAGAAGAACTTAAAAATAAGGGCAAAATAGCTATTTTTGATGAAAACATCACTATTAATGAAGATAAAGTCATTGAATTGACTGATGGAGATATTGTTTTTGAAAGTGAACTTCCTGATGATGTTGTTAGCAGTGAATTTAATGGAGGAAATGTATTTATAAATACTGAAATCACTGAAGAGATTTATAGTGAAGCAATGGCTCGTGAGATTATTAGACGTATTCAAGATATGAGAAAAGATATGGATTTAGATGTTGAAGCCAATATCAATGTTTTAATTGATTGTAGTGATAAATTTAAATCATATATTGAAAATCAGATAAATATAGTTTCTAATGAAGTCCGTGGAAATACTATCGAATTTTCCAATCAAAATGAGATAAATAATAATTTAAATGATTCAAATTCATATAAAAAAGAATGGAAAATCGAAGATGAAACTTTAAATATTGCAATTTTTAAATAACTAATTTATAACATAAAACTACTAATAAAACTACAATTTAGGAGAATAATAATGAATATTACAGTTATTGGAACTGGATATGTTGGACTTGTTACTGGAACTTGTTTTTCAGAAATGGGAAATACTGTTTACTGTGTAGATATTGATAAAGATAAAATTGAAGGTTTAAAAAAGGGAATAATTCCTATTTATGAAAATGACCTTGAAAATATGGTTATTGAAAACTACAAAAAACAAAACTTAATTTTTACAACTAAATTATCAACAGGACTTAAAAATAGCGATATATGTTTTATAGCTGTTGGAACACCTATGGCAAAAGATCGTAGTGCTGATTTAACTGCTGTTTTTACAATAGCTAAAAATCTTGGGGATATTATCGACCATGACATGATAATTGTCACTAAATCTACTGTTCCAGTTGGAACTGGAGATAAAATAAAAGAAATAATTTTTGAGGGTTTAAAAAACAGAAATCTTGAAAATATTTCAGTTAATGTTGCTTCTAATCCAGAATTTTTAAAAGAAGGAACCGCTGTTGCTGATTCTATGAGACCTGATAGAGTTATAATTGGTAGTGATGATGAAAACACGATTAATACTCTTAAAGAACTTTATTCCCCATTTGTGAAAAACCATGACAGATTTATTGTTATGGATATAAAAAGTGCTGAAATGAGCAAATATGCTTCAAATGCTATGCTTGCAACGAGGATTTCATTTATGAACGAAATAGCTACTATTTGTGAGAAAACAGGGGCAGATGTCAATAAAGTTCGCCTTGGAGTAGGTTCTGATAATCGAATTGGGTATAGTTTTCTTTATCCTGGTTGTGGATATGGTGGTAGTTGTTTTCCTAAGGATGTTCAAGCATTAATCAAACTTAGTGAAAATTATGGTCATACTCCTCGGATTTTAGAGGAAGTTGAAAATATTAACTATGAAATGAAAAATTTCCTTCCAAACAAGGTAAAAGAAATATTTAATGAAGATTTAAATGGTAAAACTTTTGCTGTTTGGGGTTTGGCATTTAAACCTGGAACTGATGATATGAGAGAAGCACCATCTATCATTTTAATCAATGATTTAATATCTGCTGGAGCTAAAATTAAAGCTTGTGATTTAAAAGCTATTAATGAGGCAAAGCATATTTTTAAAGAAAATGAAGATAAAATTCAATATTTTGAAAACAAATATGAAACTTTAAACGGCTGTGATGCTCTTATTCTTGTTACTGAATGGAATGAATTTAGAAGTCCAGATTTTAATACTGTAAAAAAGAATTTAAAGAATAATATTATTATTGATGGACGAAATCAATACAACAAGCAATATTTAAAGGAATTAGGATTTAAATACTACCAAATAGGAGTTAAAAATTAATATAATAAAATTAATATAATAATATAAAAAAGTAATAAAAATTAAATTAATGAAAGTTTATTAATTCTCATCATTAAAAACTTTTATTAAAAACTTTTATTAAAAAAAGATAATAAAAAAATAAAAAATAGAAATTTAATAAAATCCATAAGCTTCGCTACAATAACTACACATTGGATACTCACCATTGTGATAATGACTTGCATCATCAGCATTTATATCAAATTCAATGCCACATAGATAACAAGTTTCAATTTTAACTTTTTTCTTTGAATTTTCATTATTTTTATTTTGAACAATCATCATATCACAAAAAATAAAAAATAAAAAACAAGTAAACAATATTAAAAAAAAGAATACACGAATACATGAAAACAAAAATTAAAAAATATCAAAAATACTATAAAAAAAAACACTAAAATAAACAAAAAAGTATCAATATAAATGTAAAATAAATAAAAACAAAAGTAAAATATGATAAAAAAAGAATAGAATAAAATAAAAATAAACAAAAATAAAAATAAACAAAAATAAAAAATCAAGAATTTTTAAACATTCTATTGAAATAAAAAAAAAAGAAAGAAATAAAATAAATTAAAAATTAACTTATATTATATTTCTGTAAGAGTAAAAGTTCTTGTGTTGAGAGTTTTTCTCCACCCATAAACTTTTTAAAGATCTCTTCAGCTTTTTCTCTTTCTTCTGCATTTCTAACAGGTTTTTGTTGTTTATCTTGACCTTTTCTTCTAGGTCTACGATTACCAAGCTTTTTATTTATAACATGAATCTCGCTTAAAACGATTTTATATTCTTCATGTTTTGCAGTAGCACTTTTTCTTGCTTCAATAAATGCTTTATGTGCATTGTCGGCTTTTTCTCGAATATCATCAGTTTTTCTAAAGTAAGATAACATCTCATCATGTAATTCTTGAGCTTCATCAGACAATTCAACGACTTTAGAATGGTGAACTTCGGATTCTTCTTGAAGTTTTTCAACTTCACCTTTAACATTTTCATCTTCATGAACTTTAGATAATTGTTTTCTTAAATCATTGGCCTGTTTAACCATTTGATTTTCTTTTTTAATATCTAAAACATTAGTTTCAATGAATTTGTCAATTTTTTCGATTTCTTCCTCAATTTTCTTTCTGTCATTTCTTCCAGAAGATTTATTGAGTTTTTTAATCTTATTATTAACATCTGCACGTAATTTTTTAGCTTTATTAACTTCTTCATTAACTTTATCTCTTTTTTCTCTAAAGTCAAAAGCTAATTCTAAAGTTTCTTTTAAGCTTTTATTGAAATCGTTTCTAATAGCTTCTTGCTCTTTAGCAACAACATTAAATTCATCACGATCTTTAGCAATTTGAGCAATACGTTCTTCATGCTCATCTTTCTCTTTTTTGACTTCTTTAGGATCATTAGAAGGAACAAAATCAGTTTTTGGAAGTTCTTTGCGACGTTTAGATTTTCTGTCTTTTTTAGACTTTTTATCTTTTTTAGACTTTTTATCTTTTGTCTGTTTTTTATCAGAAGTTTCTTTGTCTTTATCCTCAGAAGTTTCACTTAACTCTTCAACGGATTCTTCTTCATTAGACTCTTCATTAGACTCTTCATTAGAATTTTCTTCAACAGAAGCTTCTTTGCCTTTATCCTCAGAAGTTTCAGTTACTTCTTCAATAGATTCATCTTCAGACACTTCATTAGAATTTTCTTCAACTTTAATATCTTCTTCAACGGATTCAGTAGATTCATCATCACTACTTTCAGCTGTTTCTTCTTGAGAATCAGAATCAAATTTTGAAATAACATCTAAAATAGCAGTTAAATCGTTACCTTCAACAATCACATCAGCCATTTCTAAAACTGCTGGTTTTCCATTAAAAGCTATGCCTAATTTAGCAACTTCTAACATTGAAATATCATTAGCTCCATCTCCAATAGCTACAGTTTTTTCTAAAGAAATATCGTTTTCTTTTGCAAAATCATTTAAAACTTCAGCTTTAGATTTTGTAACCAAGTCACCAATAACTTCACCAGTCAATTTACCATCTTCTTCAACTAAGGTATTGGTAAAAAGATAATCAATGCCAAGTTTTTCTTTAATTGGTTCTGCAATTATATCAAAACTACCACTAATAATAGCTATTTTATATCCTTTTTCTTTTAATCCATTAATAGTATCTTCAACACCATTAATCAAAGGTAATTTACTTAATGATTCTTTGATTTCTTCAATTGATGCTCCTTTAAGGAGTTCAACTCTATCTTTAAGAGATTTTTCGAAATCTAATTCACCATTCATAGCACGAGATGTAATTTCTGCAATTTCATCTTCTTTATCTACAATCTTGCCTATTTCATCTATGGCTTCTCCATCAACAATAACATTATCTAAGTCAAATACTACAAGTTCAATCAATCATATCACCAATTACAATAGTTCCAAAGCTTTAAGCCTATCGTATGCCTTTTCGACACCAAGCTTAGCAGCATCTTTTGTTTTAGCACCAGTACAGACCACTTTACCAGAGCCAAATAATAATAAAACAACTTTAGGGTCTTTTAATCTATATACTAAACCTGGAAACTGCTCTGGTTCATATTCAGTGTCTTCTAATTCCAAAGCTACGGCTTCTAAGTTTAAGGTTGCCTCAAGATTAGCAGAAGCAACAATATTTTGAATAGTAATTTCAAATTCATGAGGAATATTATTATCAATTGTCCTCATTAAATCAACAGTTTTATGTATAGCTATTTTTGAATCTTCTATAGATTTAGCACCAGTGCAAACTAATTTTCCAGAACTAAAAATTAAAGCTGCAGTTTTAGGTTCTTTTAATTTAAAAACTAAACCAGGAAACTGGTCACGATTAAAAGTAACTCCTTCTAAAGCTTTAGCAACTTCAGTTAACTCTATATCTTTTCCAATGCTGGCAGAAGAAACGATGTTTTCAATTTTAATTTCAACATCTGTCAAGTTAAAAACCTCCAAAAATATAATTAAAAAAAGCTTAGTAAAATAAAATCACTTAAACTATCATAACTGAAAAATCAAATTATAAAAAGCAAATAATTAATTCTAAACGAAATATTAACCAATATCATTAAAATCTAATGAAATATTAGCAAATATTATTTAAATAAAAAAAATAATATTAAATAAATAGTAAAATATTTAAAAATAAGCCAAGAATTAATGAAAAAATACATTTTAAATGAAAAATTTCAATGGAAATTAAGCAAATTTATTACTAATTATATATTTTATTTATATAGTATTTAAATATATTGATAAAAAATAAATATATTGATAAAAAATAAAAAAAAATTTTAATTCGAAACATTTATAAATAATGAGGTGGAAATATATTTCCGTCGATAAATTTTTTTAATTTTATTTTGCTTATACTGTTATTTATAAGACATGTTTATTAAGATATTTTTGTTCTATTTTATAATATTGACTATATTTTCTAAAATATTTTAAAATGATATAAAATTAAAATGATATAAAAGTATACTTATAACTATATATTTTATAAAATTAAAAATAATTATATCTTCATATTATTAATTTACTATGAATTAATTTAAATACAAATTTATTAAATAGTAAAGTCATATATTTATTATAACTTTTATTATAAATTTTATTATATACTTTAATATTATTTTATTATTATTAATTATTATTACTTAGTATTACTTATTGAATCAATAGATATAGAAAATAAGTATTAACTATTATTAAATGTTAATAATAATTGATAACTATAAGCAAAAAATATAAATCAAATTTATAAAACTAACTTTAAAATAGATAAAAGCGCTCTAAATTTTGAGTTAATTTTATCCATGAATATAAATACAGTTGATTAAAAAAAAGGTTTATATATTCTATTTATAAAAAAATTTTTTATAATTTATAAAAAAAAAATACTAAAAGTTGATTAAAAAAATTGATTAAAAAAATTGATTTAAAAAATTGATTTTCTAAATTTAAAAAAAAAATTTATAAAAATATCATTATAAAAATATCAATTATTTATTATGGAGAATATTCAATGTCAGATGCAAAAGAAAAAGTTATTAACGAAATTAATGAAAAAGATATTAAATTTATCAGATTGCAATTTGTAGATATTCATGGAACTCCTAAGAATATCGCAGTATCTTTAAGTAAAGGTGAAGATATAGAAGATTTATTTGAAGACGGGATGTTATTTGATGGATCTTCAGTTGATGGATTTGTTGAAATTCATGAAAGCGATCTTCTTTTAAAACCAGACCCAGAAACTTTTTCACCTCTACCATGGAGACCTGAAGATTCTGGAGCAGCAAGATTAATCTGTGATATCTATACTCCAGAAGGAAAACCTTTTGAAGGTGACCCAAGAAGTATGCTTAAAAAATCATTAGCAAAAATTCAATCCAAAGGATTAAGTTATAATATTGGTCCAGAACCAGAATTCTTTATTATAGACCAAGATGTTGAAGGAAATTACTATCCAATAGATCAAGGAGGATACTTTGATGTTGAACCTACAGATCTTGGAACTGATTTTAGAAGACAATTAGTTCTTGACTTAGAAAAATTAGGTTTTGAACCAGAAGGAAGTCACCACGAAGTAGCACCAGGTCAAAACGAAATAGCTTTCAAATTTGATGATGCTTTAAGAACTGCTGATGCAGTAATTACATTTAAACAAGCTATTAAAGCTATTGTAGACACAATGGGCTATCAAGTCACATTTATGCCAAAACCATTCTTTGGAGAAAATGGAAGTGGTATGCATTGTCATCAAAGTTTATTTAAAAATGGTGAAAACCTCTTTGCAGATGATAATTCCGAAAGTGGACTTTCTAAAGATGCAAAATACTTTGTTGGAGGTATTTTAAAACATGCATCAGCACTTTCAGCTGTTTGTGCTCCAGTAGTTAATTCATACAAAAGATTAGTTCCTGGTTATGAAGCTCCTGTTTATAAAGCTTATGGTCTTAAAAATAGATCTGCATTAATTAGAATTCCTGCTGCACGTGGAAAAGCTACAAGAATAGAATATAGATGTCCTGATCCAAGTTGTAATCCTTACTTAGCTTTTGCAGCTATGCTTGAAGCTGGTTTAGATGGAATCAATAACAAAATTGACCCAGGAGAACCTGTTGAAAAGAACATTTACAAAATGTCTGAAGAAGAACTTGCAAAAGAAGGTATTGAAACTATTCCATCCAGTCTTTGGGAAGCATATCATGCCCTTGAAGAAGATACTGTTATTCAAAATGCACTTGGAGACCATATTTACAATGAATTCCATGCATTTAAGAAAGCAGAATGGGATGAATATCGTATTCAAGTATTTGGCTACGAACAAAGAAAATACATAGGAATATAATTCTTAAAATATTCCTAAATATTTTATACATCTTAAATATTTAAACTATTATATGTTATTTATTATTAATTTTAATATATAATTTTAATATTATAATATATTATAAAATTAAATTATACTATTTATAGAAAACTAAAATCTATAAATTTTATCTCTTTTTTTATTAATTTATCTCTTTTTTTATTAACAACAATTTTAGATATGACTATAAAAATATTTTTGATAATAATACTAATACTAATATTAATACTAATACTAAATAATATTAATAATACTAATAATACTAATATAATTTTATAAATTAATAATATTAAATTAAACAAAAATAAAAAATATTAAAATAACCAAAATATTACAAATATTGAATTAAATTAATATTATTTACGGTGAAGTATGTTAGAATCTGAACAAAAGTTAATTGAAATATTACGAATCTTAAATGATAGTAATAAACCTATAGGTTCTAAAATATTAGCAGAACTCTTACAAGATAAAGGATACAATCTTGGAGAACGTGCTGTCCGTTATCATCTTAAAGTTTTAGATGAAAAAGGTTTTACAAAACGTGTAGGATATTCTGGTAGAGAAATCACAAAATTAGGAGTAACAGAATTAAGAAAAGGTTTTGTTTATGATCAAGTTAATTTTATATTTTCTAAATTTGAAGAAATGATATATAAAACCACATTTGATTACAAAAACCTTAAAGGCAATGTTGTTTTGAATAAATCAATATTAAGATATGATGAAGAAGCAATGAAAATTGTAAAAGAAGTATTTGACAACGGAATATCTGTTAGTCCATTTGTAGATATAAATAAATTTAAACATAACACTGATGAGTATATTGAAATTAAAACACTCTGTGGAACAACAATTGATGGAATTTTATTAAATGAAGGAATTCCCACAATTCCAACTTATGGAGGACTCGTAAAAATAGAAGATTATGCCCCTATTAGATTTGAACATTTAATTTCATTAAAAGAAACCTCAATAAGTCCCATAGAAGCATTTTTATCTAATGAAATGACAAGTGTGTTAGATGTCCTTAGAAATGGTCAAGGTTTAATTCCAGCAAACTTTAGATTAATTCCATCATCTGCCAAAGAAAAAACAGAACAGATCATATCTAAACTCTTAAAAAAACAAATAGGTGGTGTTTTATCCATAGGAGAAGATGGGGAAAATATATTAGGTGCTCCAGTTAGTGAAGGAATGTGTGGAATAGCTATTGTTGGAGGAATATCTCCATTTTGTGCTGCTCTTGAAAGTGGACATGAAGTTACAATAAATTTAGCTGGAGAAATTAGCCCATTTAGTAATTTAAATGAAATAACAAAAAGCAAAAAAACAATAATTAAAAATAAAAAATCACATAAAACATATCATAATCAATCAGTTTTAAACAAAGCAATGAACATAATGCAAAAAGTTGACTTTAATCTAGAAACTCATAAAGGCAATTTAATTACCAATATTTCTTATCTAAAAAGTGAAAACCTTAATGATGCTATAGAAATTATGAATAAAGCATATAAAGAAAATTCTAAATATATAAGTCCATTTTATAAAACTATAGATAATCCAAATCTAAAAAGCGAATATGATAAAGGAATAGCTACAATTTGTAGTTTATCCCTTGATGGGATCCTAATCAATAATGGAATTATGTCTACACCGAAATATGGAGGATTATTAGAAAAAAGAAAAGATCCGAAATTCATTGAACTAATATCTTATACTGGTTCCTCAATTGACCCCCATGAGATATATATTTTTAAAAATATGACAAATATTACTGGAAAAAAAAACAATGAAGTAAATACAAATGTAAAAGTTCAAAAAAATGAAAAAACTAAAAAAGATGAAAAAAATGAAAAAAACAAAGCTATTTTAGCATCAGTTAAAGAAATTCCATATATTGCAAGAGAAAAAAGTTTAAAAATACTTGAAAATATTAAAGAAGTTGGTATTCCAATAATAAAAATAGGAAAACCTCAAGAAGTTATTTTTAATTCTATGCTTGCAAAATACAGTTTTGGAATCGTGACAAGTGGAGGTTTAAATCCAATTGCAGCTATTCATGAAAATAAAATTGATATAAAAGCAAAAGCAGTTGAATCAATATCAAAACTCTCAGATATGGAAAAATTAGGATAAAACAAAAAAAAGAGTATGATAAAAAAATAATGATAAAATTAATAAAATTAATAAAAAGATATTGACAGTGTAAAAAAAAAACAAAAGTTATTTTAATAATAAACCATATATATATTAAATTTATTAAGACATAATTAAATATATTCAATATTTCAATTCAATATTGGAAAAAAATGATTTAATATTGTCTTAATATTACAATATTTTTAATAAAATAACATGTTTTATAAAATAAATTAATTAATAAAATAAATCTATTTAATAAAATAATTCATTTAATAAGATAATATTATTATTTAAAATTTATAAATATTTAAAATTAAAAATATAAATGTGATAATATGACAGTAAAAATAGATATAGATAAATGTGGACATATTGCTAATTGTCCAGCACAAGGATTATGTATCCAACTTTGCGATCAACAAGCATTAGTTGAAGAAAATGGGGATGTTAAAATTATAGATGAAAACTGCACTGACTGTGATTTATGTATAATGAACTGTCCAAATCAAGCTATTAGTCATTAAAATGTTTTCATTAATATAGATAAAAAATATATTAAAAATATATTAAAAATATATTAAAAGAAATAATCAATCATTGCTTAATAGATTATAAACAAGTAATTTAAATTAATTCTTATTGAATTTAAGTAAATTTAAATTATATTTATATCCTAAAAGTTTGTTATTTTTTATTTTTATTAAAATTTATTTTAATTAAACCTTTATTTTAATTAAAACTTTATTTTTAACGTGGTAAAATGGTTACTATAACTCGAGATGGAAAAGACTCAAGACAACTTGAATATTTTAAAAATCATTGTATCGGGTGTGGAATATGTGTAAAAACATGTCCAACATCATCTTTACATTTAAATCCCGTTTTACCTATTGCAAGAGGAATAATTAATATGGACTATTTGAATATAAACAGAGAAACTTGTGTTTTATGTGGTTTATGTTCATTTGCATGTCCTTTTGATGGTTTTAAATTTACATCCAATGAAATAAAAAATGAAACTAATAAACAATACAATACAAACTATAATAAAAACTATAATAAAAACTATAATGAAGAATATAATGCAGAATATCCACAATGGAATAAAGGCACAAAAATAGATGAAATTAAATGTATTTTCTGTGGAAACTGTGAAAGATATTGTCCACGAACAGCTATCACTGTTTCAAGACATGTTCCTGAACGAAAAAACTTTGTTGTTGGAGAAATAAAAAAATTTACAGATAAATGTATTAATTGTAAAATTTGCCAAGAAATGTGTCCTGTAGATGCAATTAATATCAAAACAAATAAAAAAAATAAACAAGAAAAGCAAGAAAAAACAATAAATATTGAAATTGATGAAGATAAATGTGTTTATTGTAAAATATGTAAAAATGTATGCCCAACAAATGCAATAGATATTATCTGCAGTATTTGTATGAAAAATGAAGAAATTCCAAAAGTTAATCTTAAAGGAAACACAATAATTGAGCATGGAATCTGTGTAAACTGTAGTTGGTGCCAGTCAGTATGCCCAACAAATGCAATAAAAACTATAAAACCCTTTGAAGGAGATATAAACTTTAAAGAAAATGAAAAACATTTCTGTAAAGGTGAATCTTGTCATGCATGTAAAGATGTTTGTCCATGTGGAGCAATCATAATAGAGAACAATCATTCAAAAATAAATAAGGAAGTTTGTATCCTTTGTGGCACCTGCACCAATGTTTGCCCTCAAAAAATAATCAAATTAAACAGAACTGTCATAAATTTAACTAATATTACTTCTAAATCATGGCAAAAACAATTAAACAAATTATTATTTGAATAGAAATAGAAAACTCAAAAAAACTCAAAAAGGCACTTCAAAGATATAATTATTCTATTTCACATTTATCTGTGATTATAATAAGTTCTTCTCTATTATCACTTGGAATATGATGAACTTCAATTAAATCATTTTTAATTTCTTCAAGATCTACTTCAACAGTAGATGTATGAATTTCTTCAAGAATATGAATAAGAATTTTAGCTCCTTTTTTTCCATTATAAATAGAATCATCAATATTTAAAACTTCACCAGGAGTAAAAACTCGATTATATGAAAGTTCTAACCTATCACCAATTTTAACATTTTTCATAATATAATCAATAGCCAAATCACAATCCATCTTTAATTCTTTAACTTCTTTTTCTTTTATTTTCTCTAAAACCATATTAACATTCCCATAATCAAATAAAATCATGAATTTAAAATTATTCTTCTAAAACAATTGTAACATCTTCTTTTTCATTAATATGTCTAATTTCAATTAAATCTTTTTTTATATTTTCCATATTAACCCTGACAACATCATTAACTAAATCTCCACTAAGATGAAGAGTTACAATAAGATTTTCTTCTCCAAAATCAAACTCAGTAGAAATATCTATAACTTCCCCTGGAGCATAAACACGATTATAAGATAATTCTAAAGTATCGTGCTTTTTAACATTCTCTTCAAGATATTTAATAGCTAAATCAGGTTTCAAAAATACTTCTTTTTCTATCATAGTAACACTTATAAAAATTATAAATTTATCATTAACTAATTTGTAAATTATATTATTAATAATTAACTAAATTTTCAATTAAATCTATCAATTAAACTTCAATTAAATCTTCCAATTAAATCTTCCAATTAAATTTTCTTTATTATAATTATCATTTTAATTTTATTATGTATTTTTTCTTAAAAAAAAATTATAATCATTTAAAAATGTTAAATATCATATAAAAAAAAATAGATTATGTTAAAAAGTTTAAAAGTTAAAAAAAGATATGATAGATATCAAAAGAAATAAAACTTTGAAAAAAGAATAAAGAAAAAATAAACAGAAAAGAGAAGATATAAACAGAAATAAATAAAAATATGAAAGAATATAAAAGAATATAAAAGAATATAAAAAAAGAAAAGAAATAATTAAGACACTTAATTAATTTAATCAATTAATGTAATTGAATAATTTAATAAATAAAACAATTAATTAAAATAAAATTGATTATTTAATTATTTAATTAAAATAACCTAATTATTTCTTAAATTTAAAAATATTGACTAATAAATAATATTAGCAATATTTAATGCATAATTATATCTATTTAGTAATCTTCAGCTAAAAAGTTACGATTTTTTTCAGCATCTAAGTAAAGACTACCTTTTCCATTACGGGCAATATCTCCAGTATATTTAATATATTTACCTGAGAATGTTTTACCTGCAACTTCTGGATCGGTGATGATTTCAGGATTAGCAAATCCTTCAAGTAATCTTGAGAGTTTTCCACTAATAACAATGTTTCCACCTTGCATTTGACCTCCAGGCCAACGGGTAACATCACCATCAATTTGAATTAAACCTTTGGTCATGTGAATACCTGCAAGAATATCTACATTGCCTTTAACATGAATTTCTCCACCAGTTAAACATTCACCTAATTGTTTACCTGCATTACCTTCGATTTCAATGATTCCTCCAGTCATACCTCTCCAATCACCAATGTAAGAAGCACCACAAAACTCACGAGTATTTCCTTTAATTGTAAGGATTCCTCCTTTCATTTCACGACCAGCATAACTTTCGGCATCACCGTTTACAGTAATTGATCCACCTTCCATTTCACTACCACAATGTAAATCTACACTACTGTTAGCTATTATTTCTCCAGCAGTCATTTTAGTTCCAATGTATTTAACTCTTGTTAAATCACCATTGATTATTATTACAACTTCCCCTGGAGTTTCGGCACTACCATTAACAGTAACATCAAAATAGTCGGATAATGGTAATCTTGTATTTCCAATAGGCACTTGATATTTAGCAAAATCTGATTCTTCCCATGTATAAACTTCATCAGGAATAAGTTCATCAAATTCAAGAGCTATTTGAGAAATTTGTTTTTGATTAAAAGTTATAGTTTTCATTTTAACACTCCTATTTATCTTAACCAATTATTTACCTACACCCGCTTGAACATCTACTTGTATTGGACGTGGGACATAGTTATCATGGACTTTATAATTTTCAAATTTAACAGTGTAATATTTGTTAAATGAAGGCATTATAGAGTCTAAAACTTCTTGTTCTTTTGCTTCAATACCTTTAACATTTGTCCAGATGGTTTGACTTGGTTTAACTTGAACTACTTCTCCATTTTGAACTAATTTATTACCATTTTTAAAGGTGTAAAGTGCATTTCCAAATGCTTGTTCAATAGCTTCGTATTCAACAGATGGGTCTGTATCATTAGGATTAATATCATATACTGCAATATCTGCATTTGCACCAATTCCAAGATGACCTCTATCAGTAAATCCATAAGCTTTAGCTGAAGCTGCTCTTGATATAGTAGCTATTTCACTAAATCCATATTCACGATCTAAAGTTGCTAAGGAGGATTTTTTCTCAACTGCTTTATGGACTTCTCTGTTTTCAATCATTTCCATTCTTCTTTTGTTACTCATTAACCATGAAATAACTCTTGGGTATCTGATAAATGGTCCTGCATTAGGACTGTCAGTAGTTAATAATACTTGCCATGGATTATCTATAAGTAAGAACAATTCAAGACCAATAGCCCATTGGACAGAGTGAACACTGTTTCTACCAGAGTAAATAAATGGAACAATTCCAGATGCGGTTTCAAGTTCAATATCTTTATTAGCCCATTTAAGACCATTTAATTGATGTAAATCAAATTCCATTGGTCCATCAGCAGTCATGGTTGTGGTTTCATCTAAGGTGATTTGACCAACATCGCAAGTAACATGATCATTGCTGTTTATATATTTAGCAACATCACTTGCACCAGAGGTGAAATCTCTCCAATTGGTTCCATCATAGGAATGATATTGAACGTGGGTCATGTGGACTGTTTGATTTCTAACAGGAGAGTTTTTAGCAATATCTTTAACAATTTTCATTGATTCAACGGTTGTTCCAGTATTCCCTGGGTGTCCTAAATCATTAGGGTGAAGATGTATAGAATGTGGTAATCCTAATTTTTCATTTGCTTTTGCAAGGGATGAAATAACTTCTCTTGCAGTAACATCAAAGTAAGGTGCAGGATCATCTACTCCATGAACATTCATTCCCCAACCCCATGCTTCTCCTCCACAAGGGTTAACAATTTTAATTCCGTATCCTTTTACAAGTTTTAACCAGTAGGAAACAAAAGCAGCTAATTCATCAATTTTTCCTTCTTTTGCATATTCCATCATAAACCAATTATTTCCAAATAATGGTAATGGAACAATATCTAAGTTAGGAATAGAATTAATTTCTTCGTGAGTGTGTTTTGCTTCAAGTGGTGGGACAGCAGCTTCTACAACAGTTCCATAACCCATTCTTGAATATCTGTAACCTGTTGCTGGGCAACTTGGAATTGAAAATCCAGTTTCGGCTCTTGTAACACCTTTTTTAGGAACGATTCCTCTTCTTGAGTCTTCTGGCCTGTAAAGACGACCTACAACCAATTTTGGTCCTGCAACGTGAGCATGAGGATCAACACCAGCAGCCATGACCACTTTATCAGTCACATCAATGACTTCAGCAGATGAAGAAACACTATCTACAATTTTACCGTCTTTAACATGGACATCTTTCTTTTCTCCATCAATTTTATTTGTTGGATCGTAAATTATACCATTTTTTAATGTAAATTCCATGAGATCACCTTATTTACTTGCCACTTTTGGCTCAATACCTTTAATTTTTTCAACTCTGTGTAAGAGTTCTTTAACAATCCATTCATCATCACGACAAGTTGGAGGTCTACTTACTGCTTTTTTCATATAGATTGGAACACCATCCATCCTATAACTGGTTCCAGCAGCTTCAACACCAATAAATGAACCTGGAAGAACAATATCTGCAAGTTCAGTTGATGGTCCCCAGTGTATATCTATTTGAATAACTGGAATATTTGCTAAATGTCTGTTAGCACCAGATGGGAAATGAGCTCCAGGGTCTGCAGCTATTACCATAAATACATCAGGTTCTTCCCGAGTTAAAAGGTCAATAGTATTAGTTTCACCATTCATGTATCGAGGGTATCCTCTTGCGAAATCTACACCGTATGGGAATCCTTGTTCATATGCCATGAATATATTAAATCCATTAACATTGAAATGTCCTCTCATAGGGATTAAATTCCATTTTGAGTATTTGTTTAAGTCTTGAACTAAGTTAATAGCTATATCAATATTTCTTTGTTTGGATAATGTGTGAGTTAATCCAAGACCAAAGAAGAGAGCTCCAAATTGAGCTTTTTTCATTGATTCAACAAGTTCTTCAATGTCTTCTTTTGGAATTCCAGAAATAACATCTTTTTGAAGTTTTTTACCACGAAGTACAGCTCTCATAGCATTATAAAATTCGTAATCTCCGTTTTGTTCAAAACCTACCCACATATCAGACATTTTTGCAGTATCTGTGTAACGAGGGTCCATTGTAACAATAGTTCTGTCGAATCTTCCTCTTTTTCTGAAAAATCCTCTTGGGAATGCTGAGTATCTTGCAAAATGTCTTGGGTGAGAGTTCATTGCATTGTTTCCAGTGTAGACAATCATGTCTGCTCTGTTTTTAACTTCCCCTAAAGTCATAATAGGATATCCTGCATTTTGAACAGCTTGAAGAGATGGTCCGTGACAAATTGTAGCTTGATTATCAAGAACAGCTCCAACTAATTCTCCCATTTCAAGTCCATATTTCATG
>JAISIT010000043.1 GCA_031261915.1 Candidatus Methanoflexus mossambicus | reverse complement strand
AAAATAAAATAATAAAAAATAAAATAATAAAAAATAAAATAATAAAAAATAAAATAATAAAAAATAAAATTATAAATAAATTAAAAAGTGATTATATGATGATAAAAGATGTAATGAATAAAAATATTATTTCCATAGATTTAAATACTACTCCAATTAAAGCATTTGAAAAAATGTATAAAAATGGTGTTAGAAGACTTTTTGTTTTAGATGAAAATAAAAATCCACAAGGTGTTGTTTCTTACAGCGATTTAATAGGTGCTTTTAATAGTTTAGATACTAATCTTACAAAAGAAAATCCTAAAAACACTAAAGAATTAGAAATCTCAGAAATAATGTCTCCAAATATTATGACAATTGAAGGAAAAGAAAACATTAATGATGCTGCAAATTTAATGTTAAGAGCAGATGTATCTGGATTGTTAGTTCTTGATAACAAAGTCCCTACAGGGGTAATAACTAAAACGGATATTTGTAGATTAGTAGCTGCTAATTTTTTAGTTGAGAAATAAATAATTTATATAATTAATCAATATAACTAATTTAATATAAAGCTAATATAAAGCTAATATAAATAATATATACATAATTTCAAATAAATAATTTATATAAAATTAATATATTTTTTATTTTAAGTAATAACAATATTAATAACAATATTAAAATATAATATGATACGATAAAATGATAACAATTACAAAGAAAGAACAACTTGTTTTAAATGAAATAAAAGTTAAAAACTTAGAGTTTAGTAATGGAGTTCCAACAAAAATATTAAAAATGGAATTAGGATTTACAGAACATGAATTGAATGATATCCTAAACGAACTTTCAAAAAAAGAAACAATAGACTATATTGGTTCAAAAGTAAAAATAATCAATCAAAACAAAGAAATTTCAGCAGTAAAAACGAAAAATGATGTTAAAAATGCTGAAATAAATGAACAAGAAGCCAAAACTTTAGAAATTATTAAAAAATTAGTTAATGAAGATAACACATTATCCAAATATTATTTAGAAGGACATTTACTTTATGGAAAGTTAAAATTAAGTAATTTACGAATGTATAAAACATTATTGTCCCTTGAAAATAAGAAGATAATAAAAAAAATAAATAAAAAAGATGGAAAATATTATGTTTTATTAAATAGCTAAATTTAAAGTGAATAACTTAACTAAATAAAATAACTAATTAAAACAAATATAACTAATTAAAACAAATAAATAATTAATACAAGCAACTTCAAGGTTTAAATAAACATACAAATAATTAAAATAAAATCATAAACAATACAAAAACTTAATATTTCTTTATTCAAAATTTATCCCATCACATACTGGCAACTCTCTTAACCATTTAATATCACTCTTGTAAAGCATACGAATATCAGAAATATCATATCTAATCATAGCAAGACGTTCAATTCCAAGACCAAATGCTAAAACAGGAACATCAACACCTAATGGTTCAAGAACTTCAGGACGGAACATTCCAGATCCACCAAGCTCAATCCAACTTTCTTTTTCTTCCAAATAAACTTCACATTCTGTTGAAAGATAAGTATAAGGAAAATATGCAGGTCTAAATCTTACTTCAAAACCTAATTTTTTATAAAATTCTTTTAAAATTCCAAGTAAATTTTGATAATTAATATCTTCACCAGCCACTATTCCTTCAACTTGATGAAACTCGGGTAAATGCTTATATGTTATAGTTTCCCGTCTAAATACTCTACCCACTGAAAACATCTTTAAAGGAGCTTGATTATCTGCTAAAAACCTTGTAGATATTCCTGTTGTATGAGTTCTAAGAACTGATTGTTTAGCTATTTCTTCATTCCAGTTATAGTTCCAACCATCAGAACCAGTGTTTCCTCCAAACTCATGATTATCCTTAGTTCTTTTAACTAAATCTTCATTCGGAAGATCACATTTAGCTGGATTTTTCATATAAAATGTATCCTGCATCTCACGAGCAGCATGATCCTGTGGTTGGAAAAGAGAATCAAAATTCCAAAAAGCAGAATCTAAAATAGAACCTATAGACTCTGTAAAACCAAGATTTAAAAATATTTCACGAATTTCTTCAATAATTAATCCAAGAGGATGAACTTTTCCAGCATAAAACTTTGGAAACTCAGCATTAATATCATAGGGACGATAGTTAAGATTCTTATATTCCCCAGTTTTAAGTTGTTCATGGGTTAATTGTGTTGCATCATCTTTAATTTCAAATCCATGTTTTAAAATAGCTAAACCTAAATCTTCAATAGTTATTTCATGATTTTTTAATGTTTTAATCTCAATTAAATCTTTTCGAGATTTAAGTAAATTTAAACCTTCTTTTAAATCATCATTTAAAGTGGAAACATCAATATCCATAAAATCATCATTTGCTGAAAGTTTAAGTAATTCTTCATCACAAAATAATTTATCAAAATATTTTTCACCAATTTCAGTAAGTTTTAAAACTCCTTTATCTATTTTAGCCCATTTTTTTCGAGCTAACCAACCAATAGCTATTTTCACATCACTCCCGTCAAGATAATTAGATAACTCTTTCATAGCTATTTCATTTTTTTCTTTTAAAACATTTAAGATAATTCTTTCAGGTAAATTATTTTCATAATAATTTATTCCATTATCTGTTAATTTAAATTTCTCTATTTCTATTGTTTCTACTTTAATTATGTTTTTTGAAGCAAGTGATCCTGCAGCACTCATTACTGACTTAATATCCATTCCAGTTTCAGTAGCTATTTCTTTAGGACTTTTAATAATGTCCTTTTTTAAAGTTTTTAATAATTTTTTCTCATAAACTGGTAATTCATTTATAATCTTTTCTAAATTGTCCATTAAAACACCATAAAAAAATAATTAATTAAATAGTATATGTATAAACTAAAAATAATATATATAATATCTTTTTTTTCATTATTAAAATTATCTAAAAAATTAAAAATATTACAAATATTAATATTTTTATTAATATTAAAAAATAAAAAAAATAAATATAAAAAATATAATACTATAATAATGATATATTAATACCAATTAATGCTCTATTAATGCCATATTAATGCTTTATTCAAAATTTTAAATCTAAATAATATAACATTAATGAACTTGCAGTTAAATCTGCAGTTGTTCCAGGATTTAATTTATTTTCAAATAAATAATCATCAAAAGATTTTAAATCATTTAAAAATTCATCACTTTCATAATTATTATATCCTCCAATCAACTCACTTGCCATTTCGGAAACTTCTTCAGCTTTTTCATCCCCATACTTTCTTGAAATTAAAGTATCAGGGACATTACTAAGAATTGTTAAAAATGTTAAAACTGTTGAAAGATTAATTGAATAGCTATTTCTAAAATCTTTAAGATTAGTAAAACCTAAATCAAAAGAAATAGGCATTTTATTAGTTAATTCATAAGCAAGACTATCCCATTCCGATGAAATAGCTAAAACATCAAACATTGTCTGATTATTTTCTAACAATTCCTCTTTAGCATTTTGACTATTTACATCAAAATCACTTTGTTCTCCCATACCTCCAGCATCTGCAATGTTTATAGCATCATACAAATCCATAGCATCCTTAACAGAAGTATTATCCATCAAATTTCCAATATTCTCTTGAATTTCAGCCATATTATTACTAATAACTGCAGATATAGCTATTGGAACAAGCATCATGACAATTCCAAGGTTTGTATTATTTTTTATCCAATTATCAGTTTCTTTAACCCCATTAAGAATATATTCACCAATATTTGCATCGCAGTATGATTTAGAATCATTAATTTTTAATCCATTAATAGCTGCCGACTTGATAATATCTCCAATTACAATTCCACTAATTAAAAAATCTTCAAATACCATATCATGAAAATCACGAGTTCTATGAACATTTCCTGGTTTTGGATAAGCACTAACTTCCAAAACACTTGCAATTTGAGCTATTTTAGCTATTTTATCTTGATCCATAATTTCACAGACATTATCAATATTAAATTTATTATTATTACTATTATTATTACTATGATTATTATCTTATTTATTATTGATTTTATTACCATTATTATTAAAATCAATATTATTAAAATCAATATTATTAAAATCAATATTATTAAAATCAATATTATTAAAATCAATATTATTAAAATCAATATTATTAAAATCAATATTATTAAA
>JAISIT010000015.1 GCA_031261915.1 Candidatus Methanoflexus mossambicus | reverse complement strand
TAATATCAAAAATATCATATTTATAATCATAATTAACATCAATAGTTATTACTTCAGATTTCATGTTCTCTCAACCTCCTATTTATTGAAGTAGTATAAATTGTAATTACTATTAATTTGCCTATATTTTCATCTATTTCTATAACAATATATAAATCTCTGGATTTCTTCGTTTCATGAGGATAAATTATTTTAAACCTATTACTACGAGTTTTTATAAGTCCTAACAAATCTTTTTCAATTATACATTTTTCAATATATTCTAAATTCACATTTCTTTGATTTGATTTCTGTATTGCATGTGGAATCAATTCAATATCATTACTATCAGCATTAATAATAATATTTAATGCTTCGGCTAAACTATAATCTTTAACAATATTAATCAACTGCCATTTATATTATTAAAAATAATTTTGTTTCTTTTATAATATAAACTTTTTCTTATTATTTTAATACTTTTTCTTTATTTAATCATATTATTAGGTAACATCATTTTTCTTAGAACTACTATTGTAATGCTAAACATTCATTACAAAAAAATTACAAGTGACACAGTATGAATAAATTAAAAATAGTTAAAAATAAAGTAGACAACTCAGAACATCGTGATGAAATAATCAAGATGATTCTCGCAGGTGAAAGTAGTAGAAAAATATCCTCATATTTAAAAGAAAAATATGATGAAGATATTAGCCATGGAGCTATTAATCGTTATCATAATCAAAAATTAAAAAAGAAAGTTAAAAGCAAATTAAAAAAGAAAGTTAAAAAATATCAAAAAGAAAATCATGAAAAAACAGACCTCTTAGTAGAAGAACACACAGATAAAGAACTTATAGGTATAAAGTTATTAGATGATATTATCATGGAAGCAGATAAAGTAATTCTAAATCATGACAGTTTACGTCCTGATCCTGAATTTGGGATTACAGAATTAGATATTGAAAAACATAAACTTAAAATTAAAAAGTTAGGTATTGATGCTGCTAAAGTTCGTAATGATTTAGTTACTGAACCTTTAGGGACAGTGGATAATCCTTTGAATTTGAATGTGTTTACAGATGAGGAATTAGAAGAGGTAGGAGCACTTGCCCGTAAACTTGCAAGACAATAAACTTAGTCTTAAATTATTAGCTAGTCAGTCTAAGGCGTATTATGCTAAAAAGTATTTGGGCTTAACTATTCCAGAACATCAGTATGAATGGTTGGAAGAGTTATTGTTTCAGCCACAACATCAACAAGTGGGTTTATTATCTCCCAGAGATCACGGTAAGACTACTATTGTTCCTCGAGTGTCTGCTGAGCATATTACATTGTTTAATAAAAATGATAATATTTTATTGTTGAGTAAAACTTATAATCAGGCTAAAAAAACTTTGGAAACTATTTATAATGATTTAACTAAAAATCAAAGGATAAAGCTTGATTTTAAGAAGGAGTTATCTGATCTTCGTAAAGTGGGTAATCAATTATTTTTTAACATGCCCGATGTTGAAGATGAGAATAAAAGGGATGCTAAAATAGAATCAAATGGAATACTTGGAGATATTACTGGTGGGCATTTTACCTATATTCTCATGGATGATATTTTTGATGATGAGAATACAAGGACACAATCTAATATTGATACTATAATGAGGTTTATTAAGGGAACAGTTATTCCTTTACTGGAGCCTGATGGTAAACTATTGTTTATTGCTACTCACAAGCACTACAATGATGGTTATAATAGATTAAAGAAGAATAAGTCTTGGAAGATTATAACTCAAAAGGCAATATTAAAATATCCAAAATCATGGGAGTATATAGATGATGAGGATGGAACTATTGTTGGTATTAAAAATATAGTGGGAGACTCACAAGTATTATGGTCTGAAAAATGGCCTATTGAAAAATTATTACTGAAAAAAGCAGTAATGGGAGATTTAATATTCCGTCGTGAATACCAGAATGAAACGGAACAGTTAAAGGGTAGTGTGTTGAAAGATGTTTGGTTAAAATACTATGCGATAAATCCAGAAAATATTGATACTGGTATTGAAGCTATGCCTCCTTTGGAATCAATGAGCGTTTATCAAAGTATTGATTTAGCTATTAAAAAAGGAGAAAATAATGATTACTTTGTAATCGCTACAATTGGAGTTACACAAAATCCATTTCGTAGATATATTCTTGATTGGTATCGTGCGAAATTAGATTTTCCAGAACAAGTTGAAGCTATAAAAAAGAATTACATTTCCAGTCAGCATAGCATTTGGAGAGGTAGAAAATGGCCTAGACCTTTAATGATTAGTATTGAGTCAAATGCTTATCAAGTTGCATTAGCACAATACATGGTTAGTTTTGGAGGGTATCCGATTAATCCCGTCTATTCTACAAGTAACAAAGAGGTTAGAATTACTGCTGGTAGTGTGCATTATCAAAATGGCACAATATTAATCCCAGTGGATCATCCTGAAACTGAGAATTTTAAAGCAGAATATAGGGAATTTCCAGGTGGAGCTCATGAAGATATGTTAGATTCTACTGATATTGGCATTAATAGTGTTATTGATAATCCTAAACCTGCAAAAAGCACAGTAACGAGAATTAAATTAAATAATAAATTAAATACTTTAAATAATTTAACTAAAAATAGGAGAATAAAAATATGAAATCATATATAATAAAAAGAAATAACATCACACCATTAGTAAATAAAGCAATGAAAATAGACTTAGAAATAAAACCATTAAGTTTTGATACCGAAACATTAAAAGGAGAACTAATACAACCAACAATGGATCCTGATAGTGTCCGTGAAATGACAAATAAATCAGGAACACTATCAGACTGTATAAATGCTTTCAGCGAAGACATAATACTCAAAGGAGTTGTAACCTTTAAAGATGCTGATGAAGAATTAGAAAACTTCTATACCGATGAGAATCTATTAGAATTATTCTATGCTATTAAAGATTACATTAAACATGGTTATGGAGTATGTGAAGTAATATATAAAGACAATAAACCATACAGTTTAAAACAAATACCAGCATATACTTGCAGACCAGTAAGGAGAGAAACCAGCCGTGATAGTCAAGGTAACTCTGTTTATAGTTATTATGTTCAACAAGTTGACCCTAACCAATCATCAAAAAAACAAGAATTCAGAGTATCACGATACGATTATGACGGTGATGATGTTAACCTACCTGAAGTATTATGGCTAGGAAAAGGAGAGGAATCTGATTGGTACGATAAACCTATATTTTTTAGTAAGTACAATGACATAGTATTAGATGTAGCAATAAGCATATTGGATGTAGAAAACATCGAATCAGGAAATTTAATAACAGGAGTCTTAACATTTGCTGGAGATATTGATGAAGATTTTGAAGAAGAATTGGAAAAAGAAATATCTGAAACTGGAAATGGAGTTTTAACTTTAATTGTGAGAAATAAGAATCCAATTCCAGGTCAAGATAGTAAACCTCCACTCATTAATTTCAATAAATTAGACAGGGATAATGGTGAAACATTAGCTACTAAACAGAAGACTGCTCAAGACATGATACTCCAATCATTTAAAATGCCACCAACAAGATTGGGTAGATTAGATGATAAAGAATCAATGAACTCCAACAAATCACAAAATGTCTGGGACATATACACTGGAACTGTATCTACTTCACAGATGATTTTACAATTAATGATAAATGAATTCAATAAAAAGAAGTTTGAAAAAAACAATCCAATTACTTTTGCCAAACCAAGTTTCTACGATGAAACCAGCGAGAAAAGCAAAGAAATAAGAGAAGATGCTAAAGTAGGTTTACTTGCTTATGATGAAGCTATTAAAGCATTAAGTGATTTACAACCCGAATTAGCAATTGATTTAAGTAGAGTTGAAAATGACCCTGCACTTAAAGAAAGATATTATAATGGCAAAATTTTAGGTCAGGATAATGAAAATGAAACTGAAGTATTGGATCGTCTTGATGAAAGTTTGAATGATGCTAAGTTTTCACAGCAGGAATAAAAGAAAATTAATGAAAAAGTATTACAAAATAGTTGTCTTTTAGTTTTTTACTTATAAATGGATTACTAAAAAGTAATAATGTAATACAAAAATTAAGGAGAAAAAACATGTCAATTGAATGGAATACAACTGCTTTATCATATAATATTTTGCATGAGTCTCGTGAGGAATTAGTTCATAAGTCTGCTGAAAGATTAGAACTAAGCATGGATGCAATTAACAATGCAGTAATTGATGAATTAGTAATGAGTTTACTTCAAGAATTACCAGATTTAATAGATACAAATAGTGTAAGGCGAAGAGTGGAAAGTACTTATTATCGTGATTTAAAACCATATTATGATAATATTATTCGTAATAAGCAAACTCCCCGTAATGTTGAGTTTCAAATAAGTGTCAAGAATAATCTAAATAATAAAGTATTTGATGCGACTGATAGAACCATGCAAACTATTAATCAGAATCGTGATTGGGTAAAGAATGCAGTGAAGAATATTCATGACCACCCACAAAGTAGACTCAAAACAGAATTATTAGATGAATATAAAAAATTAACTGGGAAAAATCCTGTTGCCAGCCGTAAAAACATTCTTGATAGTGCAGGTAAAGCAATAGGTTCTAAATATGTAGGTAAGAATGGTAAACCATTTTACTATGTGAAGAACCCAGAATTAAGCTATAGACAAGTAGGTAGAATAGCTTATAATGTTAAGAGAGGAGCTATTGAAGAAACCAAATACCAACGATACCAAGCCATCAACCAAAACAGAATAGATGAAGGAAGACGACCAGGATACATAGCAAAAGAATGGATATGGAGCACACTCGAAAAAACCCGACATGCTAAAATGGATGGGCAAGTCGTAGGATTTGAAGATAAATTCCAAGTAATTAATGAAGTCAACGGAGATATAGACTACTTAGACCATCCACAAGACTACAAAAATGCAGCTCACTTAAGTAATGTAGTGAACTGTGGCTGCACACATACCTGCCTCACAATGCAAATGGTCGCTGATAGAGGATTAAGCCCTTATGATTTCCTTGATAGAACTACTGGAGAATTATTATCAAATACTAATGATCATGTTCCAGAATCAGAAATACTTAAGCAACGAAAAAAGGAAGGAGATAATAAGACTGCAATAGAAATATTAACTGTTGACCCATCAGATGTTCAAAAGGCAGGAAAAGAGAATATAAAACCAGGTAAAAGTAACTATGTGAATAGTTTATCTGAAAAACAAATAAAATATGCTGATGAATTATTAGGGACTAAAATACCAAAAGAATCACAAATATCTCATTGGAAATATAGTCTAAATAGTAATATTACAAATGATTATTGTAGTTTATCAGAAAAAGAGTTTTTAAAGAAATATAAACCTCATAACTTAACAATTGATGATGTTAAAAAAGATATTGATAATTTTAATAAAAGTTCTGTTGTTTTAAAAGAAGATATTATTGTTTATAAAGGATTAAGTAAAAAAAATCCAGATATCAAAAGAATTAATGATAAAAATATGTTTATTTCCACAAGTCTTGATGAAAGTGTAGCTATAGGATACACACGAGGTAAAGGGGATTATATGACAATAAAAGTTCCTAAAGGAACTCGTATAATATATTTGAGAAAATATTCAGAATATCCTAATCACATGGAAATAGTTATACCTCCAGAATATAAAATCAAAGAAATTAAAGTTGGCAAAGAAATAACTTATGAATTTGTAAAAAGATAGAAAGTTATATATATTAATAAATATAAAATAATATTTACAATTATATTATACTATGATGAGGGATTGAAATGCAAAAATTAACCAATGAAGAAGACCAATATAATGGATTGTTTATAAAATTAATGAAAGCTAAAAATAACAAAGAGATTAAATCAATTAAACAGGAGATCAATATATTTAGAAAAGAGCATCCTGTTTTGGTTGATGAGATTCAAAGTCGTAGATGGCTTATCTCATAATATTTATATGGAGTAAAACATGAATTCTAAGAATAATACTTGTGTTATTTATCGTGATGGAAACCCTAAAGGCAATGAGTTACTTAACACACGGAAACAATATATTAATGATGATAAGTATGTTATTACTCGTGAACCCTTAGAGAATTTAAAATGTTATTTAGGAAAATCAAAAAAGAAGAAAAAGTTTCTTGGTTTATTTTAATTAAAATAAAAAGAGAATTATGAGTAAATTAAATCAAATACTTACCAGTTTAGCCACATACTTAGAAAAAAACAAACTGGAAGGATTCAATAAAATCATAGATAAACAAAATTGTGAAGACTTTTTAGAAGAGAGAAATATTATAGTATGCTCTAATAAAAGTTCAATTTTAAAGGAAAATGGAGCATACAATACAGATATTACTCTTAGAATAATTACTTCCAATTATAGTAAAGACTATGATAAAAATATGGATATTTTAAAAGATGTTCAGGAAGAACTATTAATCACATTACATAATATAACACAAGAAGATAAGATTCCTGACTTGATAAGTTTGAATGATCTTAAATCTTATCGTGATGTAAGGGAACATTCATCTATATTGAAATTTGAATTTACATTAGAGTATTATTTAATTCCACAGAAAAAACAAGATACTGATGAAAAGATAGGGAGAATTCGTATTGTGAATAATAATGTTTTTGAACAAGTGTATACTAAATATTAAACATTAATTATAAATTGATTAGTTTATGCCAATGGCACTGTTTGTGTTGTTGGCTCTTTTTTTTAAACATGAAATTAGTATTAAGTTAATACTTTTTATTATTAAGTTTTATTAGTTTAGAACAAATTCAAGAAAAACACATGTGTTTTTTGTTGAAAATTCTTGAAATCTTTCAAAAAGTAATACTTTTTTGATGATTTTCTTTAATTTTTATATTAATACTTTTTCTTTATTTAATCATACTATTAGGTAACATCATTTTTCTTAGAACTACTATTGAATAGATAAAAATATTGTATACAATTTTTTCTAGTTTACTTCCAACTCAAATAACTGCTACCTTTTCATTGTATACATTATTTGAATCTATTCAACATTCCTGCCATTAAATGTTTTTGTGGATAATATTATATATAGACATTATTTCATCATTTTATCACAATCGTGGTCTTTGGAAACAAAATTTTATGTATTCTATAATATTATTGATTTTTATTGTTATTAGCCAGCAAATTAAGTTCTTACTATTATAATATTGTCCCTCCTACATTTTTTTTCATATTCATAAAATAATTATACAAAAAAAATATTTGAGGTGGTGAAAATAGCAAACGAGAATGAAGATGTTTTAATAATACGAGGACCCGTAATCCCAGTGGGAATACAAGACTCCCAGGGGAATATTGTTGATCCAAAAACAATTAAAACGTTCTTTGCAAACTTCGAGACACAAGAAACCGATGTAATGCACTCCCTATTAACAAATGAGGGAGTCACCATTATTGGAAATAGTATCCTTGACAGTCCCAAAGTAATAGCAGGGAATAAATTAAAGCCAGGGTCATGGTATTCTGAAATGAGAAGCACCAACCAAGAATTAAACGAGCATCTACTTAATGGGGACTTGCGAGGATTTAGTTTATCCACACTCCCAGGTTATGCCAAACCAGTGGATTATTGGATAACTCATCGTGGAGTTCATGAGTCCACAGAAAATAACTATGAGAATATAGGTGATTTACAGCAAGCAGAACCCAGATGGATAAGTTTTGTTGACCGACCATCTCATGGTTTGGATTTTGAAGTTTTAACTTTAGATGATTATATTAATAAAAGAATAGAAGATAAAAAAAATTTAAATGGAAATGTGAGAAATATGACAAATAAAACCGAAGACAAGAATACCAGCACTAATGAAAGTTTTGGTCTTATTGAGAGATTAGTGAACATGTTAGTAAATAAAGCGGAAGAAACTCCAGCAGGAGTTCCAGTAGAAACTAAAACTGAAGAAAAAACCGAAGAAGTAAATCCTGATTTAGTAACTAAAGATGATTTAGCAAAAACTAATGAAAACTTTGTTACAAAAGATGATCTTAAAACATTTGGTGAAGAATTAGTTAAAGAATTAAAAGTGAATAATAAATCAGAAGATAATCCTGATGATGGAAAATCTGATGACGGTGATAAAGACTCAGGAAAAGATGATGGTAAAACTGAGGGTAAAGATGATGGTAAAACTGAAAGTGAAACTGAATACCCAAAACCACAGTCTAAGAAACCTGAGAATACTGAAACTCCAATGGTCAATAAATCTTTCCAAGAAAGAAAAGCGGAAAGAAGAGGCACGAAAGACGTTTTAATGTTTTATTAAAAAATTAAGTTCATAAATAAAAATATAGGAGAATAATATGTTAAATTTAATAACTAAAAATACAATCAGAACTCATCAACCATTTATTCTTAAATGGAATGATAACCCTGGGGATACAGGAAGCCTTAACCCAGCATGGGCAGAAGCAACCACTCCAGATAGCTTTCTTGATAAAGCAGCAGCAGCAACTACAATATTAGATGCAAGTCATGTTATTGACATGAAGACTTTAGAATATGATTTGAAATATCTTGAAGTAAAAGTAGATTTAGAATACCAAAGAGCATCAGCTGCACTTAACACTACCACCCAAACTTATACAGATGGTAGACCTACAAGAACTTTTGAGGACGGACAAAGTATACCTTCCAATAGGGAAACCATTCCAGAGTTTAAAGATAATCGTTTAAGAGCCGAACCATTTATTGCTAGAACTCCTACCAGTGTTAATTTCTTAGAAGAAAACATTGAAGGTAAAAACTTCTTAACTAAAATAGAATCTAAACTCGCGGCTGCGACAGGTGTAAGTTTCGAATCCATTGGTATTTATGGAACTAAAGGAGAGCTTGCACCTGCAGAAATAGCTAATAAAGCTACAGGTTATGGAGCTATTGATGGTTTTATTAAAAAATTAGAAATTATTAAAGCCAGTAGCGAAAATGATTATGTTGGTGTTAGTGATGTTACTATTGATCCAAATGAAAGTATTCTTGATGATTTAAAAGACATTATATTACAATATGTTCTTCAAGGTGGAGCTATTGGAAACAGTGTCTTTTATGTTCCAACTCTTGTAGAATTCACAGCAAGAAGCGCAATCAGCGCAAGACAAACCCCATTAGGTGATGCAAGCATAACCACTAATGGTCAAGTAGTAATACAAGGAGTTCCATTAGAAGTAGCTCCAGTATTAGATACACCCAGGAATGGATATAGTGCACATTCTATCTTAACAGATAAGAATAATCTTGCATTTGGCATTATGAGAAATATTACCAGTGAGCAAGAATATAGTGCAATAAATCAAGAGTATAATTCAATTGTAACATGCAAAGGAGATGTAGGTTTTGTATGGAAGTATAAAACTATTGCTGCACCAGTAGCACCTTATAGTATAGGTGGTGGTGACCAATCCCCCAGTGGAGAGTAGGGAAGTTATAATTACTGCTAAAGACAGTAATAATGCTCCTGTGGAAGTAGAAGTAACATTAACTAACGATAATAACAGTTATAATGTTACCACAGATAGTAATGGAGATGCAACAATAGCTAATGTGGTTTATGGAACATATAATGTAGGTATCACTGATTTTGATACTGATACTTATAGTAGCTATTCTCCACAAACCCGAACAGTGAGTGAGTCTACTAATTCTTTAGATCTTGTATTACAATTAGTAGCATAAATATTCAGAATACTTTGATATAAGGGATATTCATGACAATAAATATTGAGACCTATGGATTCACAGATGAAGACATAGACCTCATCATTTTTTCAATTAATAAAGATGAAAAAACCTTTAACATTGATAGTGAAGAGAAGTATAAAGAATTAGCAACTCAATATTTACAATCAAGTATTGACTGGTTAAATCATCAAGACACATTAATAACCGAAGACGACGGAACCTATGCTACGGGATTAAAGTTTATTGCTCGTCAAATAGCTATTAATATGTTCATGAATCTTGATGTTAATCAAATGGAAACTATAATTAATACTGAATATTCTACAAGTATTCCATCCAGTAAATCTGAAATTATAACTCCACAGATACAAACTTTATTAGAACCCTACCTTACTGGTGAAAGTAAAAAAGGCAATGATACTATTACTATATTAAATCGCAGGAGTCGAGATTTTGGTTTCTAGTTGGGAAGAAATACTATCACCTACAATAATGGAAGACTTCATCTTCGAAGTAGGTGAAAAATTAGCTGAAGAAGCAAGAAAGCAACAAGTGAAAGGTTCAAAACATCCCAGAGGAGGAATGGCTGGACAATGGGGTTTCAAAGCATTCACTACAATGGGACGACTATATAACGATGCAGACTATGCAAGTTACTGGTTCGAAGGTAGAGGTGCTGTTACTCCAACGAATAAAAAATTCTTGCATTGGGTTGATCCTGTAACTGGTGCAGATATATTCACTAAATATTCCAGTCCTACTATGCCACATACTGAAATTATTCATGTTTTAGATAATTGGCTTAATAGTCATGCTGATAAGATATTACAAGGATTATTGAACCAAGACTAATACTTAAAGGAGTATTTTCATGTCATTATATTCAAGTGTTCAAGAAATCAAAACCAAAATAAGTACTATTCTAACCACAATAGCAGAAGCTAACGAAGTAGGAAGCATAATATTTGGTCCTAAATCATCAACAGGAAAAATAAAAGGCAATAAATTTTTCCGTGTTCTATTTGAAGAAATGGAATCTGAAAGCAAAACTGTCCGTGGAAGATACAAACTATCTTTCCCTATACGTATCACTGCAAATGTGAATGCTAAAAATGTTGAAGATGGAGGAATGGAAAGCATACGATTAATAAGCATTCTCGCTGATGAATTGTTTGTCAATGAGAAACTAAATGATATTGATGGTGTTAATGATATTGAATTTGACCGTTTACTTGTAGATTATCCATTTAATACGAGTAGTGTTAATCAGCAAGGTTCTGGTTTGAGATTTATTATAAAATTAAGTTTTAATAGTCTTTGTGATGAAGAAATAATAGAATAAAAAAAAATAGAGCAATATAAAATTAAATTATATGGAGTAAAAAATAATGGTTAAAAAATATATTAGTGTAGTGAAGGAAGACACTTACGGAGTTGAAAAATATTCTCAAAGTGATTTATCTACGGCTACACGATTAAAAGATTACATAAGCACAGATGCAAGTGAAGGAAATCATAATTCTCCTGATTTATCTGAAAAAGGAGATGTAACTGCATTATCTAGTGGACATATTCGTAAAAAAGATAAAATCTATTTTGAACCTGAATATAGTTTGATTGGAGGATTGGCAGATTATTTCTTTTTAGCAATGTCAACAGGAGAAGTTAAAGGAGATGCTACTGATATTAGTAACTTAACTTCTGGACAAAAAATGTTTGTAGGAATCAACAGTAAGCAAAATACAAGTTTCACAGTATTAACTAATACAATCTATGATGATGCTGTGGATTACATGTTAGGATTTCAACTTGGAGAATTAAACTTAGCACTTGAAACTGGTGAAGTAGCGATTGAATGCAACGGTTTTGCCAGCAGGAACAAACTTGATGAAACTAACCTCTCCAGGGGAGTATCCAGTTACCTTGGAAATGTGATACAATACAGTCAACTTAAAGACATTAGTCTTGCAAGCATTACCAAAGATGAAGATGTTATACAATTACCTACGGCATCTTCCAGCTGGACAAGTGTAGGTTGTGATATAGTTTCAGGAGAATTCAATACTAACTTTAATCTCGATGAAGACTCAGGATTTGGATTCTGTAACGATGGTTGGGCGAATGGCTTTGATTGTGGAGCTCTTGAAGTAGAAGCCAGTGTTGAAATCAATCAACATTCAGATATTTGGAAAAAATTAGTCTTCGGCAATAATTCAGAATTTACTAATCTTGCTAAAAAATCCATCAAATTCACACTAAACGACGGTGATTATCAATTAGATATTATCATGCCTGACGGTGTGGTTGGATTGGATGGTGCTAATGTTAGAACCGAAAATGATACTGAAACTGTAAATTTCACGAATGAAACTGCAAATGTATCTTATGGTGATGATGAAGATAATGTTAGTTTTGATGATATTGAAGCATTATTAGAATTAACTAAATTATAAAAATAAGAGACTATACTCTCTTATTTTTTTTATTATACTATTATTTTTACTTAAAATAATGTAATGACTATAAATGGTAAGGAGTGATAGAAAATGGCAAAAGAACTAAGATTTAGAATTCCAAATAGTAAATTTGAGAAGATAGATAATGTGAAAGAAGATTTAAGAGATAAGTATAATGTCAAACTTACAAGAACAGATATTGCAAAAATAGCAGTAAATAGATTATTAAATGATGTTGAAAATGGAGAAATCTATTACAAAAAAGAATTAATTGAAATAGGAAAAT
Source organism: Candidatus Methanoflexus mossambicus (assembly GCA_031261915.1). GTDB lineage: Archaea > Methanobacteriota > Methanobacteria > Methanobacteriales > Methanobacteriaceae > Methanoflexus > Methanoflexus mossambicus. The sequence goes on along the minus strand of JAISIT010000015.1, from coordinate 29,581 downwards.
TATAAACGAATTATACAATTTATACAATGATTATAATATGTCAAATATGGAGGAATAAAATATGGTATTTTTAGAAGAATTAATCAAAGGTAAAAATCAATTTCACACAATCACAGTAAAAGATATAGATGATAAAATAACAGCAAGAGAACTAACCGTTCTTGAAACTAAAAAAATGAATAGAATATTAATGAGTGCAGCAAACGACATGTCTTTTGAGGATTTATTAAAAAATCAAATACCCGAAGAAATGGAAGAGAATACTGTTAAACAAATAAAAGTAAATCTCGGAGAATTTGAATATAAAAATTATGCTGCAAGTATTTATCTTATCAAAACTGCTTTTCGTGTAAATGGAAAACAATTAACTGAAGAAATAGCTGAAAACTTACCTGAAGATGTTGCATTAGAATTTATGTCAGCATATAATGACTTTTTTCAAGGTAAACAAATGGATAAAGGAAATAAAGAAGAATAAAAGAGAATGTTACTATTATTATTCCTTAATGAAAGAATTAAATTATTCAATAGACATTACAGAGTTAACATTTTCACAGCAAGCATGGTTACAAACAGCAATCGAATATACCAAAGAGATAAGTCCAAATGGAGATAAAGGGAATAAGAATAAAGCACGAAAATTAAGAAGAAGATAATTACATCTTTTTATTGATATTTTATTATTCTTATTTACTATTTTATCCTTCTCCTTTATTATTTTATTAATCTATTTAATTATCCTGGAGTAAATAAATATGGCTAAACTAAGCATAGTTTTAAATGTAAACACGAATGTAATAAAAACATTACAAAAAAATCTTGAAAATGTTGTTGCACAAATTAAAACATTAAATGGCACAACGATAGGAACCAATGTTAATAATAGTGGAGTAAGTAAATTACAAGATGAACTTAATCAATCAACTCAAATGGCAGAAGAATTATCTAATGCTATGGGTAAAGCTGGAGACAATGTTAATCCTAATAAATTTGAAGCACTAAAACAAAGAATAGATGAAACACGCAATATGACTGAAGAACTATCAAATCTAATGTCCAAAATTGGTAGACCAGTTGATACAGCAGGACTAAGCAACCTACAAAGCAAGATTAATCTCTCCACAAAAATGGCACAAGAACTATCCACAGCAATGGGTAAAGCAAGTGAAAATGTAGATACAGCAGGACTAACCAATCTACAATCAAAGATTAATCTCTCAACACAAATGGCAGAACAATTAGCAGCAGCTATTGGTAAATCTGGTGAAAATGTAGATACCAGTGCATTAACTAAACTACAATCAGAAATTAATGCAGCCACACAAATGAGTGAAGAATTACAAGCTACACTGAGTAAAACAGGAAAAAGTGTAGATGATAGTGGAGTAAAATCACTAAAAGGAGAATTAACAAGCACCAACCAGATGGCAGAAACATTAATCAGCACACTCGGAGGAATAGGTGGAGCAATAGGACTTGCAGGCATTGGAGATTTAACAATTGGAAACGCAATGACTAAGGAAACAAATAAAGTATTATTATACAACAGTGGAGTAAAAGATGCTGGAAAACTATGGGAAAATGTAGACAACATCACAAATACCAGTCTCATGACAATGAATGCAATGGTTCCAGTCCTCACGGGATCCATTAAAGCATTAAGATTAAACGATATGGAAGCCAACAAAATGGCTCAAACCATGGGTAACCTCGGAACCATGATGTTAGGTATGGGAAAAAGTGAGGCAGAAGTTCAAACAAGATTACAAGGAATAAGTAAAGGAATGAAAGGAGCTTATGCATTACTTGATGATTTTGGAGTAACCGAAGACACTCTCTTAGATACAGGATTATGGAATGGTTCTGAAGACGATGTCATGGGCTTTTTAAATGCATTAGAAAAAGTCACCAATGCAGGTAAAATGTCTGGAGATATGATGAATACCACAGAAGGACAGTTAGCATTACTCCGTAAACAATTCAGTATCGCAGGTGCATCTATTGGTAAAGAAATATTACCTTGGATAAATAAAGCTATTGATTTATTCATGCAGCTATCCAAAGCAACTGGTGGAATGTCTACTAAAGTTATTGTTGGTTTTGGAGCTATTGCCAGTGCAGGATTAATGTTAAAACCTATCTTAGAATTAGGTGGGGGACTTGGTGGATTAGGTAAGGTCTTTGGTGGTTTTGGTAAAGGTGGAGGTGGAAAAGGTGGTGGTGCAGGTATAAAATCATTCATCACACAAATAAAAACATTTGGAAACATGGTTCCACAATTAGTAGTTCCATTACTTAAAATTGCAGGAGTTACAGCTATTATTCTACCTGTGGTTACGGGACTTATTGCTGAAATGGCATTACTTGCCAAAGGATTACAATTGTTAGTGAAATGGTTAAACTTTGAAGGTATTGATTTATCTAAAAGTATCAATAGTCTTAAACAGTTAATGACAGCTATTGCAACTATTGGAGGTGTTTTAGCTATTGGGGCAGTGAGTAATGTTGCTAATGTGGGGTATATTGTTACTGGTGGAATTTTAAATACTATTAGTCAATTAGGTCAATTAAAAATTGTAGCAGAGAGTATAAAAAATATTGAATTGCCCGCAATTGATCCAAGTATAGTTACTAAATTACAAACATTAATAACCGTATTTAAAAGCTTATCCACTGTAATGGGTGGAATGTCAAGTGTTAATTGGAGTGGATTTGTTTTTAAGATTACTGGTGGCATTACGGGATTGGATACTAATATTGCTAATGTTAAGTCAAGTGTTAAATCATTAACTGCTGTGGATAGTCTACCTCCTGTTAATGTTAGTCAAAAAAGTATTGATAATCTTAAAAAGATAGCTGAAATGTTTAAAAGCTTATCAACTGCAATGGGAGGTATGAGTAGTGTTAATTGGAGTGGATTTACATTTAAAATCACTGGAGGCATTGAAGGGTTAAATACAAATATTGGATATATTAAAACAGCAGTTACATCCTTAAATGGTTTATCTGGAATTGCTCCTGTTAATGTTGTTCCACAATTAGGAATATTTGGTCGTAATATTACAAGTCTTAGTAATATCATGAAAATATTAAGCAGTATTGCATGGGAATCATTAATTACTGCCTTAATGGGTTTAAATCTTAGTGGTGTGGTTACAACTATCTGGAATGGTATGACACAGACTAATAGATTAGCTGCAGCTATTAGTCATGATGTTACTCCAAAATTAATACCATTCAACAGGAATATTATAGCTATAAAAAATATTATTCCAACACTCAACTCCGTCGGAGGCATGGGAGGGTCTGGAATAAATATCACTGGAGTTGTATCAAGTATTTGGAATGGTATGAGCCAAACTAACCGATTAGCTGTAGCTACGGTGCATAATGTTGTAGCTAAACTTGGAACTTATAATCGTAATATCATATCATTAAAAAATGTAGTAAGCAACAGCAAAGGACTAACTGGAACAATAGCTAATATTAGTGGAAGTATTCGTAATATTGGAGTTAATGCTAGTGCAATGGGGAAATTAACTGTAGCTAATCTTAATAATAGTTTAAAAAAATTACCTTCCACTGTTTCTGTTAATTTTGGTGCTGCTAATCGTCAATTATCCAGTAGTGGTAGTGTGATGGCAAGTAATGCTCGTAGCCAAGGAGCTAAGATTGTTGCTTCTTTTAAGGCAGGACTGGGTATAGGTAGTCCTGGCTATATGGCTCGCATGGTTCAAAAAGAGTTTCAAGTATATATGCCAAGTTTAATTCAAAAACATGCCAAACCTGTATTAGATCAAATAGAAGCTACTGCTGAGAAGATGAAAGATAAATGGGCAAAGACTAATGAAACTAATTCTCCAGGGTATTATGCTAAATTAATGGGTATTGAAGTTGGTCAATATATTCCATTAGTCATTGCATCAAATACAAATAAAGCAGTTAATGCTATGACTCAATTAGCTACTAATCTCATGAAACCTTTTACAAGTATTACTGAAAGTGCATTTTTAAAATATTATAAATCATTATCTGATGTTAGTGAATATGCTAAAAAGGTTACTGATTATAAAAATCAGTCTGGAGGTTATGGTTATGCTACTGATTTCACTAAAGACTTAAATGAAGCATATAAAGCATATAAAACATTACTAAAATCAGGGAATAAATCACAAGATAAGATAATTAAAAAATATGCTTTAGCATTATCTGATAAAAATAGAGGGAATGATAAAAAAGCATATAATGCTATGGTTAGTTTGATTAGTGATTCTAATATGAAAAATGATTTGAAAACTAAAGCTAAAGAATTAGTTAAAACAATGTATACTAACATTAATACTAGTTGGAGTAATGTTACTAAATTAAATAGCAATAGTGCTGTAACAAAATCATTACTAAGTTTAACTGGTAGTGATAATGAATTATCTTCTTTAAGATCCAAATTAAATAAATTTCAAGCACAATATAATAAAATTTTATCCAATCAACCAGTTAGACGAGCAAATGAATCATTAACATCATATCTTAAACGAATGAACCCATGGTCTAAACAGGTACAGTCATTAGGTAAAAGCATAGAGTATACTAATGCTCAAATAGAGTATAGTGCTGAATTAAATCAAGCTTATGATGATAGTTTAAAGAATATTAATGATACAATAAATAGCAATATTGAATCTCAAAAAGCATGGTTAAAAGCATTTAATCAAATTAACAGAACTATTGTTGATGTTAATATGAAGATTAATGTTAGTGGTGCAGATAGTGCTATTAGCACTGCAGTTAAAGATAATATAGATGAAACCAGTTTAACTAATTGGTTTACTGATTATTTAACTGGAGCACTAAGATAATAGGGAGGTATGAGTATGGTTACACATATATACGAATGGGAAAATGAACCAAGAAGTATTGAATCTATTTTACCATTAACATTTTTAGACACTGCAGATAATAGAGATACTCATACTAATAATTTTATTTTAAATAATAATTTCACATTGGCAAATTGGAGCACAATAGAATCATATCCCAACAATACGGATGGTTCATCACCATATTCTTGGCTTCGTGGGTTTCAATTAACGGATACTTTATCAAATAAAGTTTGGATAAGAAGTAATCGTTCAGATTGTTATTATTGGATAATTAATTGTATTGATAGTCATGAAAAAGTATTTATGAATACAACTAAACTAATTCCCGCTTTAAGATATGGGTATTGGGATTTTAATAAAAGATTCCCAGATAGTAACATTCCAGATTCACAAGTGAACATTGGTGCAAATATATTAGATGAGTATAGTATAGGTTTACCATTTTTTAGTCGTAGAATTGACAATAATGCTGATTATAATGGTCAAGGAGATTCCAAAGGAATTAAAACCTTATTAAAAAAACCCATAGTTGGAGGTTTTGGTGCTGTTAAATACACTGATGAGGTTTCACGATTTACTTTAGCTATGAATAAACCTGATCAAGGAAGAGGATATGGAATATTTATGATGCCAATAATGTATGATGGTAATAGTTTTGTGGGGTCTGAAAAATTAACATTTTACAGTGAAAACCGTAGCAATAAAGGATATAAACCTTATCGTGTTTATAAAGGGTCTAATGCTATTGTAGAACCTATTTATAGTTCTGATTATGATACATTAGATTATACGACTAATAATTTCATTAATGTAGATATTAATGCTAATAATTGGTACATGTTTAGTTTAGTTACAAATGAAATTGGACGTGTAGGTGAAAAAAGAAGTATGAGTGTGTTTAATTTAGTCGATGGTTATGTTTATCATACTCGTGGAGTTAAATATACATTTCATAACACTCCAATCGATTTAACATTATATGATCTTAATAATAATGGTTTCACGGTTAATAGTTTCAAGTATGATGGTGAAGCATTTAATACTAATCTGGCTTGTTTTGAAATAGCTATTCCTACACAGATAACAACAGATAATGATAATGGTTTATTAGATAATGTGGATACTATAAATTTTAATTGTACTTATACTAATACTGATTCTAATATTAATATTAGTTTTTGTATTTATCATAAAGGTCAAACAACTCCCATTCATGCTGATCGTGTAAGTCCTAATGGTATTGTTAAAATTCCAAAAGAGGATTTAATAAGTGAGGATAATGATTTAGTTTTACAATTAACAGTTGAAGATAATATTGGGAGTGTAGCTAATGAAACGGTTAGAGTATATTTTAGTTATGATACTGTCGCTCCACCATCACCCCCTCCAATTATTACTCCCAGCATTCCTGCTGGACGAGATGTTTATTTAGATAATACTAATATTTGTGATGTATTAGAAGCTACTGTTTATGATATTAATCAAGAGTTCAAGTATGATAATACAATATATACTGGTTTAGATAGTAATGAATTGTTAGTTAATAATATTGCAAGCAATAAGTTAGATTTATATTTCGAAGTTAAAAGACTAACATATAATCAAATATTAGACAATGTTAATAGTGTGTTAGATGAATTTAAAAAGAGTAGTAAAATCACATTAAAAATAGGAGATATGAGTCCGAATTGGTATAAAGTAGTGTTAAATAATATTAGTATAGATAAACATGATGAGTATAGTATTATACAGTTGAATTTCACTAAATTATTGCCTGTTAGTTATACTCCAACTTTATTAACTAATATATCTGGAAATAGTATTAATTTAAATAGTAATCAATTTTTAGAGGCTGATTTAGTATTCATGGTTAATGATAGTAGTACGGGTTTTAATTTAATTTATTCTTATGACGATATAACTAAAACTATAACATTAAATACTCCAGTTTCTGAGGGAACTATTACAATTGATACTCATAATAAAGTTGTTTATAATAATGATACTATTATTGAGAATAAATATTTTAATAAAAATTTTGATTGGATTTATTTAAAAGATAGTATCATTATTAATACTGTTACGGGTACTTTACTGGAGGTCAATGTATGGTAAATGAGATCGTGGTGAATAATATTGATTTATTAAGTTATATTGGTAATGTTAATAAATTTATTGATTTAGATAATAATAGTTTTGATTTAACTAAAAACAATACATTATTAACTGACAGATTAGTAAATAAGGATTATACATTAGAGGATAATAAAATAACTTTTAAAATCTATGGATCACAAGTTAATACATTATATAAAGATTTAATTTTTAAATTAGAATCATTATACTTAAATTTAACTGGAGTATTAACTTTAACAGTATGTTATAGCAATAAAACTTATAATGTAGTATTAGATGAAATAGCTATTCGAAAATATAGGTTTAAATCACATTATGAATTAGAATTCACATTCAGTAAGTTAGGTGAAATATTATGATTGTCAAATATTCACATAGAATAAATACTCAATTAAATAATATAGAAATATTTAATGTTAAAATAACCGAAGTATTAAATGATTTTGATAGTTTAACATTCACCACCAAGACGAATAATTTAATGAATGGTAATATTGTAATTGTTAATAATATACCTTTCATAATCCTTAAAACAAAAAATAAGAATAATAAGTTAATAACATATGAATGTAAAGAATATGCTTACAGATGTAAAGATAGTCAACCCATACTAATAAAATTAAACAACAATACTGATGCTGGAGCTGTTAATCGATGTTTAAATAATGCATTTGACATTGTTAGTTTTAGTGATATTAATAATTTAAAATTTACAATAACAGGAATATATAATGCAAATGAAATATTAGAATACTGCCGTGATAATTTAAACTACAACTGGAGATTTAACTACACATTTGACGAGAATAACCAGATAACAGTAGCTTTAAGATTAACAAGTAATGAAGAAATGAACAATATAAAAGAAATATATAATCATAATGATTTCCAATACACATTAACAACAGAAAGCGATAATATAGCTTCAGCATTATATCCTGATTTAAATGAAGTCGAAATGATAGACCTATGGTATAGTCTTGAAATACCAATAGGAACAAGGTTATTTTATAAGTCCAATGAAGATAATAATGAATGGGTAGACATAGGAGAGGAAATAGTAAGTTATATTTATAAACCTGCGAATAGCTTTTATATTTACAATCCCAATTTAGATGAGTATGATTTTAACAATTATGGTGTTAATCAAAAAAATTATGATAATATTGCTAATAATTTAAAGTTTAAAAAAATAAATGTTCAACAAGACAATATAATTAACATATTCCTTGATTTACAAGCAGAATATTTAAATCTGGTGGATAGTCAAGTGAAAATTGATGTAACATTACTAAATACTAAGGAATTAAATGTTGGGGATAATATACAATTAAACTTCAAAGAACCTATAAATATTCTAACTATAGGAGCTGATACTGGAAGTATTAGTGTTAAAATAATAACTAAAGAATATGAGTTAATTAGTAATGATAAATTAAAAATTACATATACTACAAGCAATACTGGACTTACAATTGGAAGAATTATGAAAACCCTACAAGGAACTGAAATATTCAAATCATCAACTAATAATATAATTAAAAGACAATAAAAAGAAAGGATAAAGGAGAGTTTAAGATATTTATGATTAATAATTACCGTAGATTACAAAATAACAAAGTAATACTAAATGAAGAAGACCAGCGAGAAATAATAGAAAATGGTGGAAGCAGCATAGACTTCACATCAGCAGACAGAATAAAATTAGACAGTATAGAAAATGGAGCAGAAGTAAATATAGAATATGTTGCAGGAGAAGGTATAAGTATCAATGGTAATGTCATTAGTTCAAACAATACTGGAGTACAAGGTATTGTCTTAGATAGAGATAATGATAATGACTACGGAATTATATTAGGTGGAGATTATAGCACTGGATACTATGCTTATGCTTGCCTTGCCAGTGGATTAATCACTGTTGTTAAAGCCACAGGAACATATTTTAGTTCTGGAAATTACACTGAATTCGATTTAGAATATAATAATAACATTGGCTGGTTTGTAGTTACAACAGATAATGTTAATGCAGGTATGGCATTAACTAATCTAAATAATGCTATTTTCACACGAGCTAAGGATGGAGTTACGCAAGAAGATTTAACTAATTTAACAAGTAGTTTAACTAATTTAATAGCTGCTAAAGTTGATAAAATAACTGGAAAAGGATTATCAACAAATGACTTAACAAACGAATTAGTAAACAAAATAAATACTGCAATACAATCAGTAGGCGACGGCACAATAAACATTAAACAAAATAATACAACAAAAGGGACATTTACTGTTAATCAGTCAGGAGATATTACAATTAATCTATCTGACACTACTTATAGCTTAACTACCTCTACGAGTAATGGTTTACAGTCCTCAGCAGATAAAGCCAAACTTGACAATATAGAGGATAATGCTGAAGTAAATCAAAATGCATTCAGTAATTTTAAAATAGGTTCAAATACAATAGCAGCAGATAATAAAACAGATACTGTTGAATTCGTAGCAGGAACTAACATGTCATTAATTCCAGATGTCAATAATGACAAACTAACTTTCAATGGACCCAGTATGCTACCAGCACAGAATTTAGGATCCGTTACTGATTATAGTGGAGGGACAGCAGGTAAACATTATGTTACAACATCAAATAAACCAGGAAATTATCAGGTAGTACATTTTAGTTTCGGGACTGTTACAAGTAATCTTAATAATGGTCAAGTAATATTATACTTTGCAAATGATAAAACTACAGGTTTAACATTCTTATATGATACTCCACAAGGACAAACAGCCAGTTTCCCAGTTGGAAAAGTAGCATCCTCATCTAAATGGGTTACAGGTATACGGAATGGTAATTATTTATTTGTTTTATCTCCTCATCAGAATGCAGATTATACAAGCACATCTTCGATTAATAAGATATTAAATCTCCCAACGATTTATAATTATGCTAAAAGAACAATTAACATTAATAGTGTAGCTGATTGGACGAATACTGTGAATGTGAACACTCCAGTTAAAAATATTAATCTTAATGTTGATATTAGTTTAACAGCAGAACAATTCGCAAATATGATAAATCCAGAAGGCAATACTCGAATATATGGTAATAATAAGACAATTACAATAACAGACAATACGAGTATGGTATTTTATAGTTGTAACATCTATCTCGAAAAGTTAAATATTGTCATGACTGCTGGAACAAACAGCTACTTCCAATTCCGTGGTTGTCATGTAGTCATGGACACTACAAACATTAACAGTGGAGGCAGTCATCAATTCCACTTTGGAACTTATGCAAACTTATATAATACCGTATGGACGATAGCATCCACACAAACATACAATCTAAATATATATTATGGGAGTTTCGTTAGTGTAATCGGAACATTCACTGCGAATGGAGCAACAACAGGAAGAATAAATAATTCCAGTGGAATATTTCATTCAACTACTGCTTTATCCACCACTGGAACAAGTACAGGAGCATTAAACAATTATGATTTTGTCAGTGGATACTATGAAACTGGTAAACTTAAATTATTAAACAGTGCGACAAGTTACACTTGTATTAACAAGAAAGTTATTGCATTAACTCAATCATTTGGAACATATTTCACATCGTTTAAAATTCGTGATGTTGTTGAAAAAGTCATAGGCAATAATTTATATGTTCGTGTTAATGCTTATGTGAATATTGGAGGTAATGTTAGTGTTAATTCTGGAATTGCTTTAATAATTGTTATCCCACCTGATTCTTTGGGTAAAGGAGTTTTAGATGAAAATGGTATAGCTTCAAGTATCAGTATGCAAGTTAGTAATTATAATTCAAATTCACCAGCATTCATCGTAACCTCAATATATGATTCAGCAAACCCTAAGCAGTTTAAGTTAGTGTTTTTTAATCCTACTTTAGTATCCAGAAATATTAATATTATTGGTAGTGTTTTTGTTAAATTACATTACACAATACCATTATAAAGTTTTATAGTATTTTAATTAACTAAAAATTTAAAGGAGAATAAAAATAATGAGTGAATTAAATAAAAAAGCTGCTAAAAAAGCAGACTATGGAACCACTATTGTTAGTGGGGTTGCAGGTTTAGTGTCAATATTAACATTAATTCCTGAGAATTATAAATGGATTATTGGTTTGATTTATCTCATACTTTTGATTATAAGTCAAAAATATAGTAATGTTAGAACTATAGCCAATCAAGTAGCATACTATGCGAAAGGAGTTAATGATACTACAGTTAAGCTTAATGAAAGTAATAATGCTTTTATTGTTTCTGAAACTGCAAGTAATAATAGTAATATTGAAGTTACAGAAGAGGAGATATAAAATTAAAAAAAATGGAGATGATAAAATGAAAGTTTTTATAAGTCAATTAATGAAAGACAAAACCGATGAAGAAATATTAAATGAAAGAAGCATTATTGAAGATAAAGTAAAATTTATTCTCAATAACCAATATCAAAATACTGAAATATCTTTTATTAAAAGTATTTTAGATAAAAAAGAAATTGAAGAAGAGCTATCAGATGAAACTGGAGCAATACCTACAAGTAGTTTTAGCATATATTGTTTAAGTGAAAGTATTAAACACTTATCTAAAGCAGATATTGTAGTGTTTAGTCCAAATTTCTATCAAGGAAGAGGGACAATGATAGAGTTTGAAATTGCAAGTAAATATGGTAAAAAAATATTAGTTTTAAATGATTTAAAAATAAGGAGTTAGATATATATGATTAATGTAGACAATAGCACTTTATGTGTACCTTTAAATTATTTTATGGATTTAATATCCAAATACACAGGTAAAAAATTAACTGAGAGGTTAGAATTAGAAATTGAGAAAAAACAATATAGTTTAAGTAAAAATAGAGCATTAAGTATGTATAATAGATTAAGAGACTATATGGTTAAAAATAATAAAGTTCCAAATTGTATTTATATTAACCAACCAAACAATAGTTCTGGTAAAGTTGAACCAACAAATGAGATTATTAATACATTAAATGATAAACTTGGAGAATTCAGTAATTTCACAGAATTTGTAGAACAATACAGAAAATATGCAAAAAACAAAGGAGGATTATATGGTTACTACCTAAATAGCAAATGGATTGGAACTAAAGAAGAGTTAAAAGCAGTGAGTAATGGTTGGTTGTTAAACTGTGTAGATATTTCACAATTAGGATATGCCGTAGCTAAACTGTTAGGATACAATGTTAGATTCGTGCAATATCAATGCACTAATGTTACTCATCTCTGTATCCAAGTACAAGGCAAAAAAGATTTCATTGAATGGAAAACCGTTGACCTTGCAGCAATAGGAGATGCAAACAGTAAGTATTATAAAATCGGAGAACACTGGTGTAGTAACACTATTGTTGCTTTAGATCCTGCTTGGATGTTTGAAAAAGAATTAATACAAAAAATCTAATCATGGAGTAATTAATTATGCCATCGCTATTTTTTCTCGAGTTTGAATTTTATCTTGGAGTTGTAGCTACTCTAATTGGGGTTGTAGCTGTTTTGTTTGCAGTTTACAAAAAATATACTACTCAAATAGCAAATAAATTAGCTGGAAAAGTTGATTTCGATAAATTGAATGACGATTCTCAGCTGAAAGAAGGTTGGAAAATGATAAATGATCTTCATACTGAAAGTTGTGAATTTGGGAGCATAAAATTAAAACTCGATGAAATAATAGATGTAATAAAAGAGAACACTGATAATATTGAAAACTTAAAACATGTAGTCAATAAAAGTATTGCAGATAGGCTTAAAAAAGAAATTGAAGACATGATGGATGCAGATGCTGATGTGTTCGATGTTATAGATAAATTTAATGAATACAAAGCAACAAATGAACCAAATGGCTTGGAAAAAGCATTTAATGCTTATGTGAAATTAAAAACTGCTAAGCATTTGAATAGATAAATTTGATTGGTATTTATGAGTTATATTAAAGTATTCTTTGAAACTGTATTGTTATTATTCATGACTTCAATAATATGTATATTGCAGTTTTTGCCTGCGATATTTATTGCTATTATTTCTGTTCATTATGGATTTGTTGAATGTTATAGTATTGGGTTTTGGATTATTGTATTTATTGTTTTAGTATTTACTGTAATGATTTATAATATTATCCGAAATCCATTATAATTTTTTTATAGTCATATATTATTGATATGTTATTAAAATTCAAATGGATGTAATTTATATATTTGAAAAATAGATATTATTTATGTTCTTTTTTATATATTTAAAATAATCAAATTGGGCATAAAAATCATCTTATTTTGAATAAAATAAATTAGGAAGAAAAATCATCTTATTTCAATCTCAAATTGATCTTATTTTAACTGATAAACATCAAACACGAGGCGGTAATGGAAGAATATTTCAATCTCAAATTGATCTTATTTTAACTAGCTATTTCTTTGAATATAATAATCCATTAAAAGCATTTCAATCTCAAATTGATCTTATTTTAACCTCAACTGGTTATCATCATTTTCAATTTTCAATTTATTTCAATCTCAAATTGATCTTATTTTAACTAAACGGATTTGTGGTATTACTGGACTTAATGTCGATTTCAATCTCAAATTGATCTTATTTTAACTAGATATTGTTATGAAAGAAGAAATAGACGAAAAGAATTTCAATCTCAAATTGATCTTATTTTAACTTTCCACGGTTAAGGTTTCTATGCTTCCTTAATCGATTTCAATCTCAAATTGATCTTATTTTAACTTCAATATAAGAAAAATGGGAAACCAAATACTTTTATTTCAATCTCAAATTGATCTTATTTTAACAAAAAAGATGTAACTATGAAATTAATCTTAACTGGATTTCAATCTCAAATTGATCTTATTTTAACATCACAATAATAGCTATTGGTTTTGGAGTTTTAAATTTCAATCTCAAATTGATCTTATTTTAACTTAGACAAATGATAATATGATTATTGAATTTAGCATTTCAATCTCAAATTGATCTTATTTTAACACGCATTCGTGATTGATACCTCTTTTCCACGGTTAATTTCAATCTCAAATTGATCTTATTTTAACGATGGTGTCGTAATAGACACCATCAGGATTAACAAATTTCAATCTCAAATTGATCTTATTTTAACATGTTAATCGTAATTATCGTGTTTTAATATTAAATGAATTTCAATCTCAAATTGATCTTATTTTAACTTATATCTATTTCGTTTCCCTTTTCGTTCTGGTTCATTTCAATCTCAAATTGATCTTATTTTAACTGTTTGAAAAAATCTTATTACTTCTTTTAATATTTAATTTCAATCTCAAATTGATCTTATTTTAACTTATACAATTAAAAAGAGAATTTAAACCCGAATTAGATTTCAATCTCAAATTGATCTTATTTTAACTGTTTGAAAAAATCTTATTACTTCTTTTAATATTTAATTTCAATCTCAAATTGATCTTATTTTAACAAAAAGATATATGTTAAATCAAATGAAGAATTAACATTTCAATCTCAAATTGATCTTATTTTAACTTTAAACCCCGACCGCCCCGTAATGAGTATTACAGATTTCAATCTCAAATTGTTCGTATTTTAACCAGAGATATACTTCATATCCTCATTGTTGGAGATGCATTTCAATCTCAAATTGATCTTATTTTAACACTGAATGAAATAGCTCACTACTCGTGATAGAACGAATTTCAATCTCAAATTGATCTTATTTTAACTCGGTTGGATCATATCAAGCAGTTTAGTATGTTCAATTTCAATCTCAAATTGATCTTATTTTAACTCCAGACTGGAGTTGAATTATGGGATAAATGTTTACATTTCAATCTCAAATTGATCTTATTTTAACTCATTAATGAAAAGAATATTGAATTATTTGATTTAATTTCAATCTCAAATTGATCTTATTTTAACAGGGCGAAATTTTTGTTTATTTCGTCTGTTTTATGGTTTATATTTCTTCTTTTTGGTATATATATTTTTTGATGTGGAGTAGTGTTGGTTCTTTATATGGATCAACGATATGTGTTTAAGAAATAGTTTATTTAAATAATTCTTATTATTTTAATTTATTTTGTTTTAAATTTTATTCTTGGGTTATTTAGTTTAATATTTATTATTATATTATTGTTTAGAAAATTAAGGATCATGTAATACATATTCTATAATTCGTAGTAATAAATTTTATTTAACAACGACAAAATATTTATGGTTATTTTTATAAAATATATTTAAAGTTTGTTTAATTTTTGGGGAATATTGTTTATTTAAAGAATGGAGTTAATTGGAGATTTTTCAATGCCTAAAATTACACGATCCATTTCGTCTTCAGTTCTAAATTTAAATATGATTATGGAGTCTTCGTCTTCTTCTATTATATTCTCTAATCCAGTCATAATTGTATTGTATTCGCTGTTTGTGACTTCTCCCTCGAACACTGAATTCTGTATCCAGAACAAATTTTCTCTTAAAAATTTTTTAACTTTATTTACTCTTTCTACTTTTATATCATAAACAATTATTAAATACATAAAATTGCTCCATAGTTATTATTTTATTTTATTTTTTTATTTTATTTTTTTATTTTATTTTTTTATTTTATTTTTTTATTTTATTTTTTTATTTTATTTTTTTATTTTATTATTTTATTTTTTTATTTTTTTATTTTATTATTTTATTTTATTTTATTTTTTGTAATTATTTATTTTTCATGGTGAAAGTATTAATTACCACCATATTACAAATGGTTCGTATTTTTTAGTTCCTAAAATATGTTTTATTAGTTTATATGCTTCTAATCTTATTAATCTTCTGTAGGATACATTTTTATTAAGTTCTCTGTGTTTTATTGTTTTTTCAAGTCGTTTATTATATTCTTGAACAAATTTTGCTCTTCCAGTGTCATTTAGTAAGCAACAATTTAATTCTTGGTCAAAATCATCTTTTGTAATTACTTTTTTATTTATCAAATAAAAAATCATTCTATCTACAAATATTGGTTTAAATATTTCACTTAAATCAAGGGATAATGAAAATCTTCGCTCTGATGGTTCATGAAGGAAAGAAATCGTTGGATTTAGTTGTGTGTTGTAAATTTCACTTAATGTGGTGGAATACATCATAGAGTTACCAAAGCTAATTAATGCATTTAGCATGTTTTTTGGTGGTTGGCGAGATCTACCTTCCATTTTAAATTCTTCAGGTAATATTTCATCGAATTTTTCATAATATTCTGCTCTTATTCTTCCTTCTACATTCATTACTTCTGTAATGAGTTTACATTTTTTTAAATCTTTTAATGTTTCTTTAATTTTGCTTTCAATTTTGTAGTATGCAAGAACTTTTAGAATATTTTTAGCAGCACCTTCAACAAATAGCTTGGCTAATTCTAATCTTTTATTTTCATCAAGATATGTTGCTGCTTGTTTAACAAGTAAATCTCCAGATAATAGCTTTTCACGAGGATAATAGCTTCCATTATAAAAGCCATAGTAATTGAAAAAGTGTATTGGAATCCCATTTTTTGAAAAAATATTTATTACTTGAGAAGATATTGATATTTGCCCATAACAATATACTGCATAAATTTTATTAATTGGAATTGGTTTTTTACCATTTTCATTAACAAAATAGATTGTATTTTCTTTTCTTTGTAGTTTACCTTCAGATAAAAGGTAATAATTCTTTTTTGCCATATTAATCACTTAAAAATAATAAATATATAGTTTTAATTAAAATTTTTATCAATCAATTCTTTTAATTTATTTATAAAATATTTAAATGATTCATTATTTTTTATACATAGATTTAAATCAAAAAGCTTTAATAAGTTTTGCATAAAATTTAAATCGTAATCTTTTGATATTGCTTTTTTAAATTCTTCTTTTGAACAATAATAATTTAAACCATTTTTTATTAATGATTTATCTTTTAATCCGGAATAATACCAACTTTCAATTTCTTCTTTAACAATTACAATTTTATTTTCTTCTACTCCATAGCTTTTAATTATTTTTTCTTTTTTTAGAGTATAACATGGAAATCTATGGGAATCTAAATCTGATAGGAATAAATAATTCTGGTTTCGTTTTTTAATACCTTTAATATGTTTGGTTACTTTAATATTCTTTTTTTGTTGATATTTAATTATTCTAATGTCATTAATAGTGGTTATATCTCTAATCTCAGGTAATATTCTTTCTAAAAATAATTCATCAAAGTCACCTTCAACAAAGATATAAAATGGATTATACATATTATCACCAAAGTAAATCATCAACAAATAGCTCATCTATACCAATTTCTTCATCTAAAAATGCTTTAACATCTTCATTTTCTGAAGGGCGAGTGATATTTGAAAATCCATTTTCATCTCGCCTAATTAAAAGAATATTGTCTAAATCAAGATGTTTTAAAAATTCACCATTATGTGTAGTTGTGATAATTTGTTTTTCTTTCAAAGCGTCATCAATCATTAATTTTAATCGAGATAAAAGTTTTGGATGGATATTTCTATCTATTTCTTCAATAAATATGGTTTTAGATTGAATATAATATAATATAACAATAATAGAGATTATATGATTAGAACCGTCGGAAATATACCAAGATGGAAAATCTTCATCTGAAAACTTTTCTTTAACTTTAAAAAATATGGAATTTTTAGCAATGAATTCATCAATAATTATATTATCTATTGTTGGAATTAAAAATTTAAGTAAATTAAGGAATTTTTCTTTGTTATTTTCAATTATTTCATTTACAAACAATGCTAAATTTTCACCATCTTCTTTTAAAGTAATTTTTCCATTTAATTTCGCTAATTCTTTAGATTTTTTAGGATCAATATCATAAAAATTTAAATCTTTAAAAATAGAACTCCAATAAGGAGGAAGATTTGTTAATGGTGTTTCTAAAAGAGATAAATTAGAATTTTCATTAATCATTATTTGAGTCATATCTAATGTAGATTTAGGAATTATTTCTTCTAAATTTATATTTCCAATAACTTCGATATTAATAGTATTATCATTTAAACCTTTAATTTCAAAATTATTTCCTTTAAAAATCTTAAATCCATAATTTGATCCTTTAATGATTATTTCTTCATGATTTATTTTATATTGAGAATCATTAAAATTTAAAGAAAGAATATATTCAAAGCTATTAAATTTAATTTTATTTATTTCTAAATCCTCGTTTGATTGAATTTTTAAAACAAAAGGTTCTTCAAAGGAAGCATTAGTATTTTTTAAATATTTAACTCCTCCTTGATTAGAAATAGCTTCATTTAATCCAACTATAGAAATATCATGTAAAAACTTAAATAAATTAATAAAATTAGTTTTACCTGCACCATTAGCACCAATTAAAACATTGAAATTATCTAAATCAATATCAAGGTCTTTAAAGCTTTTAAAATTTGAAACTTCAATATGTGTTATCATTTTTTCACCTTTGATAAAACTTCATATAATGTTTTTAATTCACATTTAACATCCCTTGGTTTAAATGCTAATGCAAGTAATATTACTTTTTTATTTTGATATGGTTTATAATATTCTTTTTTAATAATCTGATTAAATGCATCTTTAATCATGTAATCAAAACTTTTTGTTTTTGAAAACTTAAATTCCATTATTACAATCAAATCATCTCTTTTTAAAATACCATCTAATCGTCCTTTAATTGTCATTATTTCTTGATCAATTTCAAAACCAAGTAATTGCATCCAAGAAATAGTCAAAATCTTATAATGTGCTTCAATTTCTTTTTTTAATTCCCCATACAATATGTTTGGAATTTTATGTATCTGAGATTCAATAGATCTTTGAAGAGATACATTATCTAAATTTATTATATAATTTAACATATTTTTCAAAGTAGCATCCACAAAACCTTCATTGGTATTGATATATGTTCCAATAATATAATTAAATAATGATTCCTCAACTTCTTTATTTGGAATAGCTAATGAATAAATTGGTTTTTCGCCTTTTATTGTTTTTTTGTTTTTTATAGTCATATATCCATTTTGAAGGAGAACAGTTGCAAAATCTATGTTATTCAATTCAAAACTTGGGAAAAGACCTGTAAATGATGATGTTTTACTTGCAATAATGTTAATATCAACATTTCCTTCTTTAATTAAATCAACTAACATCTTAGCAGTTCCACTGTCAAACCAATAGTTATTAAATTCATTATCTTCTAAGAAATTAAGTATTGAGAAAGGATTATAAATGAAATTCTCACCATCCCAAGAATAACCATTATACCAATCCTTAATATAATTTAACATCTCGCTTTTACTTATATTTTGAGATAAGCTATTTTCTTCAATATAATTATTAAAATAATGTTCTAATTCATTTTGAGTATATCCACAAAGAGTAGAATATAATGGATTAAGAGTAATGTCTTTTAAATGATTTAAATCTGAAAATATTGAAGTTTTAGCAAATTTAGTTACTCCAGTTATAAATAAAAAATGAAGATATCTATCATTTGATTTTAAAACTTGATAAAATTCACGAAGAGTATTTCTGTTTGCCTTAGCTAATTTAATATTATCAATATGGCTGGTTATAGATTTATCATATTCATCAACAAGGATAACAATTTTTTTCCCTGTTTTTTCATAGATTTTACGAATTAATTCACCAAATTTATCTGCAATAAGGTTTATATCCTCTAAAACAATGTTAAATTCAATAGCCGTATCATTTAAAAATTTATTAAGTGATAATTTAAGTTCATCATTAGTGTTATGGCTAATGTTTCCAAAATCTAATCTTATAATTGGATATGACTTATTCCAATCATATTTATCTTCAATATAATATCCTTTAAATAAGTCTTTACTCCCTTTAAAGAGTTCTTCTAAAGTGCTAATAAGTAAAGATTTTCCAAACCTACGAGGACGAGATAAGAAATATATTTTCCCATTGTTGACTAGTTTATGTATAAATTCTGTTTTATCCACATAAACATAACCGTCTTCAATAATTTCTTTAAATGTTTGAATTCCAGTTGGCAATCTTTTTTCATCGACCATAATATCCCATTGGTAAATATAATTTAATATAACTTAATGTAAATTAATATACTGAATATAAATTGAATATAAACTGATTATAAACTGAATATATAAATGAGCATAATTCAAAAGTTAATTATTGATAATATTATATGATGATATTAATATAAAAATTTTTGTAAATATAATAATAAAAATAAATCAAATCCAACAAAGCTCAAAGTAAGCACATTTCGAGCAAATCTTAGACTTTTGAGGTTTTGGAATATCAGAATTGATAATAGTAGCTATTTCATTAATAATACTTTCAATTTCTCTTCTTTTATCATCATCCAATTCAAGTTTAACCTTTTTACGAATTTTAGGATAATCAATAAACCCAACAACATTTTCAATATCTTTCTCATGCTCTAAATAATACATATAATACAATAGCTGATACTCATGAGACTTCTCCATCTTAGGAGTCTTCTTAATCTCATGAACCTCAATATTATCTCTTTTCTTGATAAAATCCACATTGATGATGTTATCAATTAAATACTCTTTCTCCCGTTTATAGCTATTTTCATGTAACTGTTTTCCAACTAAGACATTATCAGACTCTAATTCCATATTAATCTTATGAGCAGAAAGCCATAATTTTGTTTTACAAATAAAATAATAACCTACTTGTTGACCTGTTATTTTATTATTGCTTTCAAAAGATTCATAATATTTCAAAGTCATGTTCATCAACCCCATAATTAAAATTAAAACCTGTTTTTAAGGAATATAAATCTTCAGGACTTTCATCATCATCCTTAATGAAATCAGAGGTTATAACATAAAAATAACCATATTGTTTAAAATTAAAAACACTATTTAATTTTTCAAAATTAAATACTGATGCATTAAAAATGAATTTATCTAAAATTGATGAAAATTCTTTTTCAAAAATCTTTTTTTTACCCAAGTCATTATTTATTTCTTTAAAAATAATATTATAAATCTTTAATAATTTTGAACCATCTACTTTGTTTTCATTAAATAAATTTAAGTTATATTTTAGTTCTTTTTCTTTCAAATATCTTAATTCATTAACACTAAATATAAATTTCTTTTTAAAATCTACCATTATTTTTTCCAGTTCATCATTTTTAATATTTTGCATACGAAGATGTTTTTCACATTCAGATAATAAATTTTTTATCTCATTAACATCTTGATTTTCAATGTTAATTTCTAAATCATTAAAAATTTCAGGAATTTCAATGAAAATATTTTGTTTTACTGGAACAAAAAAAGAATAATTTTGAAATTGATTTTGAATTATATGAATTCCATTAATTTTATCTTGTATTTTGGAATATATGCATCTATTCCAATGTTCTATATTTTTAGAATCATTTTCTATTAAATTTTCATATTTTTCGCCTTGGTTTTTGTTTATACTTTCTGAAACAGCATTATAATATTTTAAAATATCATTATAATCATAATTAAGATTTTCCTTAAGAATTTTTTCTGTTTCTTTAAATCTAATTTCATATTCTTCTTTTTTATAAATATTTGTATAATCCCATTTATTATTTCGTTTTATTTTAATTAAATATACATTACCTTTAATATCTTCATCATTTTCATCTTTTTCTCCAAATTTGTCATTCAATTCCCTGCTTCTATTACATCTACCTCTAACTTGTTCTATAGAATCCAATATTGCTAAATCTCTCACTACAAAATCAAAACTAACATCAACCCCAGCTTCTACACTTTGAGTACTAACTAAAATATAATTTGGATCTAATTGGTTTTCGTTAAAATTATTAATTTTATTTATTATTTCTTTTCTTTTTGAAGATAATATTGTAGAATTAAGTAAATCTATTTCAAAATCAAGATCACTCTCTTCTTTCATTTTATTTAAGTATTGATAAATTAATTTTGAAGTTTTAACAGTATTAACAACAATTAAACCATGTTTATACTCATTATAAAAATTCTTTGAAAATATTTTATGGAAATAGTCAAAACATTCATCTTCATCGTCAACATTAATTTCTTTAATTGGATCTATTATTTTTGTTCGCTGAAATAAATTGTCTGAAAAATATTTTTTAGGATTTGTAATTAAATTTATATTATTAGAAGAGATTTTTTCACGATTATTAATCTTTAAATCATCAAATTTAGGCAGTGTAGCACTCATTATGATAAAATAAATATTATAATTCTTTGAAATTTCATTAATTAAATAATATAAACTTGTCCAATTTTTAAGTGGCAATGATTGTATTTCATCGAGTATAACAACACTATTTGCCATAGCAGAAAGGGCATATTTATATTTTTTCTTATTTTGTATTATGGAGTTAAAAAAAGTTACAAACGTAGTGCAAATGATAGGATAATCAAAGAAATCATCTTTTAACAAAATCTCGGATTTATCATCATCGTTTTTGTTTTCAAGAATAGTTTCAGAGGATGAATAAATTTTTCGCATGTTTTTAAAATCAAAATCGCTTACACCAATAAAAGTATCATGTATAACTTCATAATTTTGATCAATTATGTTAATAAATGGCATTGCATAAATTAATCTATCTGCATTTGTTTGTTTCAAAATTTCTAATGCTAATTTCATAGAAGTATTTGTTTTCCCTCCACCAGTAGGAATATTAAGATAAAAAATATGAGAATCATCATGTTTTAATGCATTTTGCAAGTTAGATAATGATTCATTCATCATCTTTTCTCTAAGAGTATTTATTTTTTGATATGAATACTTTTTAAATTGATTTGATTTGTTGTTAAAACCAGAATTCATTTCATCATATAAATCAGATTGGATTCTATTATTCCATTCATTCACATGTTCTTTTACATAATTAATAGTTTCATTAGAATAATTACTTGCTATTACATCAGAAGTGATTAATAGAGAATAAATGTAAGAATAAAAAAAAGATATTATTGAATTCCGTGTATTATGATCCTTTTGAATTTTTTCTAAATCTTCATAAAAATTTTTTTGTAATTTTTGTAAGTTCCTATATTTTTTAGGTTTAAATGAAATATTTAAATATCTTAAAAAAAGTTGTAAAGTAAATTTTTCATTTCCAATTAACCCAAAACTAAAATTTTCGTCATTAGATATGTTTTTTATTGTTGTATGATGTCCATAGATCATATAAAATAGAATACTCAATGATTTATTTGATTTAATTTCATAGCTCTTAAAAAAATTATAAAATGTTAATAATGCACTCAATAAAGAATGATTAGATTCAATATTGTTTAAACTATTTTTTGAATCATGTTCTTTTAAAACATTTAAAAATATATTATAATCATTTTTAATTGTGTTAAGTTTATTTTTCAAATCATGATTATTATTTTTTTGAATTTTTTTTGAAATTTTACGAATTTCATTTTCATATAATTTTCTTTGGAAATTAAAAGATATTTTTGCAATATCATGACCTAAAACAACATGATTTAATAAATCCTCAAAATCTTTAAAATTTAAATTTATATATTCATTAGCATATAAAAATTGGTAAAAAAAGCAGATTATCTCTTCATTTAAAAGATAATTAAAAACAAATTTAGTCTTTTCTAAATGTAGATACAATTTTTCATTTGGATGAGCGAATATTTCAATGACATTTTCATCTAAATTAAATGAGGAATTAAAAAAATCATAGTTTAAATCAAGGATATCCATTTATTTTCACCTATATTACATAAATCTAATTCAGAGTTTTCTTTTAAAATAATATCTTCAAAAAAATAGTCTTCATTTTTATTCATTGTGTAAAAAGACACAGGAATATATTCAAAATCTGTGAAATTAGTTCTTTTAACAGGATATTTTTTTATAACATATTCATAATAATTAGGTAATAAATCACCAAAGTCACCAATTTCAATTGTTAAAGTTTCATTTTCATCATATGATATTGAAGTATCCTTAATTAAATTTCGATTTAAAGTTCCATAAATTTTATTTTCATCATCAAAAAAATCTTCTCGATTATCTTCGTTTAAAGTAAATCTTTGATGCATATTTTGAGATAATACATTCTTATATTCGTAATTAAGGAAAAATTCGTTACGACCCATATATAAATTGTAAATAGTTTCATTATTTTTTATTTTTTCTAAAAAAATTTTTTCTTCAGAATTAAGATGTTCTGGAAATTTTAAAAATAATTTATAATACGGATCTATTAAAACATCTTGTTTTATATTGAGCATATTTGGTTCATTACCGTAATGGGAATTAAATGTAACTTTTCTGGTCTTTAATTTAAAAAGAGGTTGAATTGAAATCTTAATATCATATAATTCTTCTATTTTATATTTTTTTATTTCCCCATCCATAATGTAATCATTAAAATCATAACCTAAAATACTTCCAATCATTCCAATTATTGATGTTTTAGGTGGAATTAAATAAGTTAAAAGCCCACCTATATTTGAAAATGGGGATGTGAAACATCCGAAACTACTCCAAATATCCATTTCAATGATATCCCCAGAATTCATAGTTATTCCTCTTTTAATAAAATTTTAGGTTCAATGTATTCGATTTCAATGGTTGATTCATCACCCAATTTAAGATTAATTTCTAATTCTTCTTCTGAACGATAGATTATTACTTTTTCTATAAACTCACAATAGTCTTTAAGTTTATTTTCAAGTTTAGAAGTATCAATATCTATTTTTAATGAACTATCTGAAACATTTCTTTTTCTTTCTTCTTTATCTTTAATTGAAATTAATTCTTTTATTTCTCCAATGTTAAATGACTTTATTTTATCATTTTCTTCATCATTTTTAAATTTAACTAAAAGTAAAAGTTTAGAATCAGTTTTTTTGCTTGTAGATTTCCTTAAATTTGTCCCAAACCACAAACTTTTCTTAAATAATTCTAAATCAGATTCTTTCAACAAACCAGGATAATTATTAGGATTTATAGTTATATCATAACTTATAATAGCATCATCAACAACAGCTTCAGAACCATTAGTTGTTTGTTTATTTTCTCCAGTTGGAAAAGGAGCATTAATTCCTAATTCTTTAATTTGTGCATTATTAATATCTTTACCGTAACTTAGCTGTATGGGTCCATAAATTTGTTTAGGACTTATATCTGTTTGTTTAGCGAAATTTTTTTTTTTAAAGCTAAAAGTTCCTCCAAACATACGAATATCGATGGCAGATTTTAATAACAAATCAAAATCTTTTTCAAATATATCTTCAAAAATTTTTTCTTTAGTTTGAAATTTTGAGTCATAATTTTTTATGTCTTCAGATCTTCTAGGATAAAAAAATACAAAATCATTTATTTCATTATTTTCATTTATATTTTCATAATTTTCATGAATATATTTTCTAACATTATACTTTATGCATTTATCTGTTGTGAAAACTTTTCCATCAATATTCCTTGGGGAATTATCAATAAAATCTCCATTAGGATTTCCTAAAATAGTTTCAGTTAAATATATTCCTTGGTAATAATTTTTCACACTATTATTCATATAAATCATCTCCATATATTAATCAATTATTATTGTATTTGTCTTTTATTTTTTATTTTCTTTATCTTTATTTTTATCATCATTAGATGATAGAATATTTTTAGTATAATATCCAGTAAAAATTAAAATTAAATAGTCTTCAAATTTATTTGATTTATTTAAAAAATTACCAATATCATTTTCAAGCATTTTAAAAATAAATTTACCTTTAATATTCATTTTTCCAATATAATGATCATTTTTTTGCAAAATTTCGGTCACAAATAAATTTTTTATATTGTTACGATTAACATTTTTTACAAAATTTGAAAACACTACTCCATTTTTATTTTGATAACCTTTACTATTATCAATTAATCGTATGAATTGTCCTAATAAGTAATATTTAATATCCTCATCAGAATCAATAATTTTTAAAATTTCATTGTCCTTTGCATTATCATATTCATTAAAATATTCTTTTAATTTATTCATATCTTCCTTTTTCAACATTTTTTCACCAATAAATTCATTTTTAATTAAAAAATAATAATTTAAATTTTTTAAAATTTTAAATACTGGTTCTTCAACATTTTTTTCAAGCTGAATAAAATAATTTAAAGCAATTTCATTTAACATATCTAATGTCAAAGATTCAGCATTTAATTCATAAATATAATTAAAAATACTATGCATATATTTAGCAAATATGCTTTTGGTTTTTGAATCCCATTTACCCGAAATATCACTTATACTTTTACTATATATCTCATAGAAATAAAAAAAGTTAGGAAAACTAACTTTACCGTCGTCAATTTGATTAAAAAATGATTTGAAAAGTGATTCGATATCAAACACATTTTTTATTTGGGTTATATCGTTTTTATCATCTTTAAATATTTTTTTTTCATCAAAAAGATAAATTAATTTATCATTATCATATAAATTTATTCCATTCTCAAATTGGGCTAAAAATGCTTTATAATTTTCAACATATTTTGTTATAGTTTTAACATCTTCTCCCATTCTTGTTTTTTCAAATATTAAAAAATCAAAGTTAAAATCTGCATTAAAATCTTTTTCAGATAAAAATTGATTTAATAAACGAAATTTTGATTTATATTCACCAATATTATTATAATATGTATTTATTTTTTCTGTTATTAATTCAAATTTTGAATAATCTTCATTTTTTAATTTAGGTATTAAAATAAAGTTATTTTCAAAAACATGAATAAGCTTTTGAATTCCTAAATATAAATATGCAGAACAATTTTTACATATATTGATTTTACTATTTTCTAAATTCCTATTATAATTCCAATTATAACTTTTTCCTAAATTAATAGCTGAAAATCGTGGATACGTAACTTCATTTGAACCACAAAACTGACATTTATGTGATTTTAAACTTTCTGTAGTTTCTTCTCTTAGTTTTAAATATTTACAATAAAAATAAATAATATCATTAAGTAAAATGTATTTTTCAGGCAATTCAAAATATATGAAAATATCTGGATCTTTATTTGCAATACTTTCTTTTAATTTTTCTATTAACTCCCATTTATCTAGTAATAGATTATAATATTTTTTTAAAACATCTTTTAATTCATCAATATTATTTAAAGTTTTATTAAATAAGTCATTGTTACCTTCAATAATATTTTCTTTAGAGTATTTTGAATAATACTCTTTTAAAATCTCATATTCTGGTTCTAATTCTGAAAATAAATTAACAAATTCTCCATTTCTATCTACATTTTGTTTTTTACTATTTTCAATCTTCTTTTTAGTTATTCTTTTTAGACTAAGAACAAATGGTGTCAAACAAGCTAATGCAGCATTACTTGGTATCATTATATTTTGATTGGTTTCAAAAAATAATTCATTTGAAAATAGTGAAATTCCTTTTTCTCTGTTATCTATAAAATTTTTATAATTTTCTTGAGAATCAGGATTATCTAAAAAATCATTAATTTTTTGTTCAATATTACTAAAATCAAAATTATCATTAGTTATATTTATTTTTATATTGATAATTCTATCATCATTTTTTATTAATTTGCCAAAATCATCAAATCCATTAGAATCTAACCATTTTCCAAATTCTATAAGTTCAGGTATCATTATTATTCATTACCTCCAGATTATTAATCCTCATAGAGTCTGATTTCAAAATTAACTATCAAATAATAGTTTCAATCACATTATGTTCTTATTGAATTTATATTATTATATTCTCAAAATATTTTTTTTATTTAATTTTCACAAAAGAATTAAAGTTGTCAAAAAATAAAAGATTCTCAAGATTTCATAAAACTTGTTTTATTTATTGAGTTTTCTATTTAACAAAAATATTTTTGTAAAATATAAAATAAAAAAATCAAGTATAAATAATAATAAAAATAAATAATATAATTGTATGAATTATTGGAATATACTATGCATGATTCATACAATAATGTAATGATATGATAATATGTAATAATACATTTTATCTTATCATATTTTTATTTTTACATTTGGTTTTTTTTATATTGGTTTTCCCATGAGATTCACCTCCTTATTAATTGATAGTTATAATATAAATTTAATAGTATTTAAAGTTATTCATTTTTAAATTTTAAATTTTAAATGTTCAATAATATTCATTTCTTAAATTAATAAAATATTTAGTTGTTATTTTTATTAAGTATTTATTTAAATGGATTTAATTAAATTTGTTTTGAATTTATTTTTTTAAATTTAAAACTATGGGGTTTTGATTGATTTTAAAAATCTTGAAAAATTAAAATTAAAAAAATTCACATATTAAATAAAATCTAAAAATATTTTCATTCATTTATATTTATTTTTATTAATTTGGCACTAAATATATGAATCATATATGAATTATTTAATTTTTAAGGCGATTATAAATCCTGATGGAATAAACATTGTCATGGATGAAATATAGTCTTGATTTAAAATATTTGATTTGATTAAGTTTTCAGATAATATGTAATTTGCTTAGTTTCTAATTATGCTGTGGTCTTTTACATTATAATTTATTTTATACTCTTTGATATTAGTTTCAATCCATGAACGAAGATATAAAAATAGTGCATAATATAATCTATCAATTATTGTTCTGTTAATAGCTGAATTGTTTGATTTTAATTCTTCTTTTGTATCTATTAACTCTTTTGATAGTTCTAAAAAATCTTCGGGGGAGAAAGGGGAAAGTTTCATGTCATAACCTCAAAAATAGGGATGTGTTTTTAAATAATTCGAATAGCTCTGTGTCTTTAAATATTGATATTAGTTCGTCTATTATTTTGTCTTTCATTTTTCTTCTTTTTTCTATTGTTGTGTCTTTTGGGATTTTAGCAATGAAAAATTTATCTGCAAATCCTTCACTATCATTTTCATTATAAAATTCTATTGCTCCGTTTTTTCGGGTAATGTTCTTAGTAATTGTTTCTATTTCTTTAAGTTTTTTCTCTTTTTCACTTATATTTTGATTTTCATTTATTGCTCTGTTTTCTGGTTGAATGCTTATTGTATAATTTATATTGATTTTTGCATTATCTCCATAGGATGTTTTAAGTAATTTTAGCATGTTTGATTCTGTTAAACTTAAATCTTTTGATTTAGTATTAATTTTTATTTTATTTTCATTTTTCATTTTATCACATAGGATGTTTATTTTTTATTACTTTTTTCATTAATTTTTTTATTCCGTATTCATAATTTACTTAATTATATGTTATACATGATAGTATTTCATGAATAGTATTTAAGTTTTGTGATTTGTTTTTTCATAAATATTAATTTAGTATTTTATTATTAGTATTATTCTAAAAACTCAATTAGCTATTTATTAAATTATAGTTTAAATCGATGAGTTTAAAAATAAATTTAATAAAGTTATTATTTTTAATTTAAATTGTAAAAACTGCATTTTCACACATTTCTGCAATTAATAAGTCGTTGTCTTTATCAA
>JAISIT010000010.1 GCA_031261915.1 Candidatus Methanoflexus mossambicus | reverse complement strand
TTATATTTTCTATTTCTTACAGTATTATTCTTTTATGTAGTACTATAATTATGATATATGTATATAATATATTATCTTTAAAATTTAACAAGCAAATAACTGTAACTTTAGATTTATTGAAAAAATAAATTATTTAAATTTAAATAATTTTAATGCATTACTTGTAGTAATTTTTGATACCATGTTATATGATGTATTTTTTATTTTAGCTATTTGTTCAATAACAGCTGTTATATAGCATGGTTCGTTTCTTTTTGTATTATTTTTATATTTATATGGAATAAGATAAGGAGAATCAGTTTCAACCAAAATATTATTAAGATTAATTTGTGATATGATTTTTTGACGAGTAACATCATATGTTATAGGACCATCAACCCCAAGTAAAAATCCTAATCTAATAAATTCTTGAGCATATTGTAATGTTCCAGAGAAACAGTGTATTACTCCTTTAAAATACAGATTATATTTTAATAAAATATTCAACATATCTTCATAAGCTTTTCTGCAATGTATAATGACTGGTTTATCTAAACTTAAAGCTATATCTAATTGTTTTATAAAACATTCCTTCTGTTTAGTGACTTCATTATATGTAGGATTATTATGATAATCTAATCCTATTTCTCCTATAGCTATACATTTTTTATGTTTTGCTACTTTTATTAATTGATTACTATCATTTAATAATTTTATGCTAAGAATATTAATAGGATGTATTCCAAATGATACAAAAATATTATGCTCCTTATTAGCTAATGTTATTGCTTGTTGCCAATATGTTGCATCACAAGTAACTTCTATTAATTTATTTATACCAACTTGTTTGGCTCTTTCTATAACAGTTGTTCTATCAATATCAAACTGTGAATCTAATAAATGCATATGCGTATCTATAATCATTTTTTTATTTTTTTTAATTAATATTTATATTTAATAATAATAATTATACTAATCTTGGAAATATTATGTTTATCATAGAAATTTTTCCCTTTATAGGTAAAAATCCACCTTCTGGAATAACATTGTTGTTTGTAAAATATTTTGTTGCAACATTGTCTATATTATCTTTCGCACAAATAGTTTTCCATATAGTTTGAGATACTGTTGGCATAAAAGGAAGTATATGAAGCGCTACTACAGCGATAGCTTGTAAGTAAGATGATAAACACATATTGATATTAGTTCTATTATGTTTATGTAAGACCCAAGGAGAATCTATTTCTATTTGTTTATTAATAAATGTAAGACCTTGTTGCAATATAGTAAGTGCTTTTTGAAATTTCAATTCATTTATATTATTACAAAAATTAATTTTAAAATATCTGGATATTTTTTGTGCAAGTAATATATTTGGTTTTTTTACATATGGTAAATCTAAATTAAAATATTTTTCAATCATTTTAATAATTCTAAAAAATAAATTTCCTAAATTGTTAGCTAAATCTGTATTATATTTTAATGTTAAATCAAGATAAGAAATGTTTCCATCAGTATTAAATGGAATAATATTAATTATAAGATATCTTGTTGCATCAACTCCATACTTATTAACAAGATCTTGTGGATATATTACATTATTTAATGATTTAGACATTTTATATCCATTTAATGTGAAAAAACCATGAGAAAATATTTTTTTAGGCAATGGATAACCTAAGCCCATTAATATTGCAGGCCAAATTACAGCATGAAACCATAAAATATCTTTTGCCATGAAATGTATATCAACTGGCCAGTAATGTTTAAATTTATTTCTATCATTAGAATAGCCTATACCACTTATATAATTTATTAAGGCATCAATCCATACATATACTGTTTGAGTTTCATCGAAAGGAATAGGTATTCCCCAATTGACATTTGTTCTAGTTCTAGATAAACTTATATCTTCAAGACCAAGATGTAACTTTCCTATAATTTCTTTTTTTCTCTCTTCTGGTTGAATATTTATATATTCTTTATGTTTACTATTAGTTATTCGTTCCAGTAACTTATCTTTAAAATAAGATAACTTAAAAAAATAATTTTTTTCAGATTGTAATATTAATTTGTTTTTATGAAATACACAACATTGATTTTCATCCAAATCTTTAATAGTATAAAATCGTTCACACCCTACACAATATAATCCTGTATATTCTTTTGAAAATAAAAATCCTTTTTTAAATAAACTTTCAACAATACTATTTACAGTTATACAATGTCTATATTCTGTTGTACGTATAAAATCTGTATATGAAATATTCAATAAATCCCATGTAGTTTTAAATTTTGCACTCATTTTATTACAAAAACTTTGTAATACATCCATGTCTGTACTATGAATTGTATTAATCAATTTAGCTCCATGTTCATCCGTTCCAGTTAAAAAAAATACATCAAATCCATTTAACCTTTTCCATCTAGCCATAATATCAGCCATAACTGTAGTATAAAGATGACCTATATGTGGAACATCGTTTACATAATATATCGGAGTTGTAATATAAAATTTTTTCATAATATATTTTTACATTGTTCATATAATATACAA
>JAISIT010000256.1 GCA_031261915.1 Candidatus Methanoflexus mossambicus | reverse complement strand
CTAACTAATATATAAACATTACTAGTCTTATTTTTAAAAAACACCCCCAATAAAACCTTTTAAAAAAATTAGTTTGATAAAGTTAAAATTTTTTAAACACCAAAGTTTTTGACACAGTCTATTAATGGTGATTTTAGTTATATGTAAGCTAATAATAAAATATAAACATTATTTATCTAATATTTCTTTCTTAATATGATTATAAATAGTATTTCCTGCTGTTATTCCTTTAGTATTCAAATATTTATCATAAATCTCTTTTCTATTGTTTTCAAGAGAATCTTCTTTTTTAACTAATACTGTATCGATGAAATCTTCAATGCCTTCAAAATCGTTTCCATCAACTTGATACCATCCTTTAGAAGCTATTTCACCAAATTCATTAAGTTTTCTATGAGGATTTCTTAATAATAGTCCTGGTTTGTTGAAATATAAATATTCTGAAATAAATGAAACAGAATCAGTAATCATTGCATCAGAATTTACAAAAATATTTATATAGTCTCCTTTATCATGTAAAGAAGCATTTGGTAATTTATTCCATTTTTCATAATATTTTTGAAAGTTCTCTAAATTAATTTCTTCATTATTGTTATCATATCTTTCATTATAATGTTTAATTGTATGAATTAAATTAGGATGTGGCTTAAATATCCATTCTATATTCTTATTAGATTTAGCATATTCATAAAAAAACTTATAATTATCTAAAAATGTTGAATAAGAAGGTTTATTCCGACTGATATTAATAGTATGATGAGGAGCCCAAACAATCTTTATTTTCTCAAAATTTTTCGATTCCCATATTTTAGGATATTTTTCATAAGATCCATCAACTAAAGAATCCATTCTTGAACAGCCTACCAAAACAACATTTGAAGATCCAACATCTGAATACTTAGTAGATAATTCTACATGTTTTTTTGTTTCATAAAACAGTTTCCAGGCTTTTTTATGTAATTCTCGATTAAATATCGTTTCAGGACTTTCATGATTATTCATAGAATAAGGAATATAACAATACAACAAATTTTTAGAAAGATTAGATATTCTATATTCTGGAGGAAATGCTGACGGGTGTGGATTTGAATAAAAAATAATATCGGGATTTAATTCAGACTCAATATCAATAAAAGTTCGAAACTCTTCATTAAAACCTTTTATCACATTAAATCCTTTATTTTTAAAGTATGTATATATATCATCAAATGCTTTTTTTTGAACTTCATCGATCCCATTTTTAAATAAATCAAAATAAAAAGCTGGTGGAATCACACAAATTTTTGGGTTAAATATTGGATCTTTTTCAAGCAATTCTATTAAAGAATCCCACATTATATTCGAAACATCTGTAATAAAAAGAATATTAATTTTTTTACCTTTTATAGTTTTATTTTTTAATCTATTTAAATTATTCTGGATTTTAATATTATCTATTTCAAGAATTAGCTCTTTTAAATTATTTTCAATGGTATTTAATGAATCTATTTTTTCTAACAGATTATTATATTTGAAATCACATTCTTCTAATTTTTTTTCTAATTTTAAATTTTCTGATTTATAATAATTATAACTATTACTTCTATTTAATATTTTATTGAATATTTTCATGATAAATTTCCTCCAAAAAAGCATAGTTATTTTTAAAATTATTTGATAATATATTAAAGAATTAATAATGATTTAAAAATATAATAGAATTTATTTCTTTATTTTAGCTATTAATCTTATTACAACAGGATCATCATCTTCATATATTGCTAATCCATCACTCTCTATGCTATAAACAATAGACATATTTCTATTTTTTAATTTTATTACTATATCATTTAAATCCATGTATCTTCGATAATGATCTGTAAAATTTTCATTTTTACTAATTTTCTTTCCTTTTTCATACATTGGATCTTTAATACTCCTTGCTTCTAAAAAAAACATCCCATTTTCTTTTAAATTAGATGTTATCCAATCAAGAGTTCTATTTTCTTTTTCTTCATCAATAGAATGAAAAGTGAATCTGGAATAGATATAATCAAATTTTTCATCTAAATTCAAATTAGTAAAGTCGTCTGCAAAAAAAATTAATTTGT
Organism: Candidatus Methanoflexus mossambicus; assembly: GCA_031261915.1. Classification (GTDB taxonomy): domain Archaea; phylum Methanobacteriota; class Methanobacteria; order Methanobacteriales; family Methanobacteriaceae; genus Methanoflexus; species Methanoflexus mossambicus. Next base: position 5,160 of record JAISIT010000256.1, on the reverse strand, counting down.
CATTAGAATAATTTTCATTTAAAAATTTTATTTCATTTTCAGCTCGATCTATACCTAAAACCTTTAAATTCTTCTTTGAAAAAAAAATACTATCTCTTCCATTGCCACAACCTAATTCAATTAATTTTTTATTATTTTTAATATAGGATGAAGCAAAATGTGCAAAAGTTGAGGGTTCAGAAGGTTTAAAATTTTTTTTATAATAATTTTCCCAATACTCTTTATCATTTAATTCCATAAACATTATTAAATAGTAATAGTAAATAAAGTTAATTATTAGTTTTATAAACTTATATTAAATTTGAAAAAAATTAAAATATTGGCTGAAAGTGATGAAATGATAGTTAATAAAATAAAAGAAAAAATTAAGATTAAATCTTCCCGTCCCTCTGAAAATCCCTTAGAAGATTATTTTTATAACAACGACAAAAAATATATTGATAAATGGGAACATTATTTTAATATCTATCATAAACATTTCAAAAAATTCAGAAACAATGAAGTCACAGTCTTAGAGTTTGGAGTATTTAAAGGTGGATCACTTCAAATGTGGAAAGATTACTTTGGGAAAAAGGCTAGAATAATTGGAGTCGATATCAATCCAGAATGTGAAAAATTAACAGAAAACCAAATTGAAGTCTATATTGGAGATCAAGAAAATCGTGCCTTCTTAAAATCCCTAATGAAAAAAATTGGTCCTGTTGATGTTGTAATAGAAGATGGAGGGCATCAAATGAAACAACAAATCCATACATTTGAAGAAGTTTTTCCTAATGTTAAACAAGGCGGAGTTTTTTTAATTGAAGACCTCCATACATCTTACCGGGAAACTTATGGGGGGGGCTTAAAAAAGAAGGAACATTTATTGAATATGCTAAAAACTTAATAGATTCTATTAATGCCCATCGAGCTCCTGAAGTTGAAATTAATAGTTATACTGAAACCGTAAGTAGTATGCACATCTACCCAAGCATTATTGTTTTTGATAAAGGTTGTTTCAAAGGTTCAAAACCTGTTCGGAGCGGAATATACAAATAAATAAAAAGTAAATAGTGAAAAATTATGATAACTGTAAAAATCAAAGGTGGGCTTGGAAATCAGCTATTTCAATATTCTGCTGCTCGTTCTCTTGCCTATGATATGAAAACAGATTTGTATTTGGATTTATCATGGTTTGATAATTATCCAAATGCTCCTGAACATGTCAAATATTTATTAAATGATTTCAACATTGAACTAAGTGGTTTTGTTGGTAGTTATTCTTGGAAGCTTAAAAAAAAAATTAATAAAATTAAAAAATCTTCTGAAACTCAATTTAAGGATTATGATGCTCATAATGAATATTATGATTATAATGAAAAAATAATAACTCTAAAAGATAATATTTTTCTTGATGGATACTGGCAAGATGAAAGATATTTTTTAAATAACCAAGAAAAAATAAAAGAAAACTTAGAAATAACAACAAAACCTACAAAAAAAAATAAAATCCTATTAAAAGAGATTGATTCTAACAATTCAATAGCTTTAACTGTTCGTAGAGGAGATTATCTCACACCATCTCGTAAAGCACAGTTTGGTTTCTGTACATTAGATTATTACAATAAAGCAGCTGAAATAATAGCTAAAAAAGTAGATAATCCAATTTTTTATATTTTTTCTGATGATCCTGATTGGGTTGAAAAAAATATCAAATTAAACTACCCAACAAACTACATATCCCATAATAATAAAGCAAAAAAGTATTATGAAGATCTTCGTCTAATAAGTCATTGTAAACATCATATTATGGCAAATAGTACATTTAGCTGGTGGGGCTCTTGGTTAAGTGAAAATCCATCAAAAATAGCTATTGGTCCAGAACCTTGGTTTAATAGGTATACTATGCCACATATCATGCCTAAAAATTGGGTAAGATTAAAATGTGATAGATCTGAAATATTTAATGGTGCTAAAAATTCAATTTATAAAGTAAAAGATATTAAAATCAATGAAAATGAAACAAAAGAAATAAATTCCTCAGCTATTCTCCCTGAAAATCAAAATGATAATATTATGAAATTAACTTTACTCTCTGAAAAAAAAGGAATATTAAAAATTCATTTTGAAAAAATGAATCCAATAGCTATTGGCTATGGAAAAAAAATATCTGAGAGATATATTTATCTTGATAAAGAAATATCCCTTGATAATCTAAAAATATCAAATATAGGAAAATCACAATTAATTATAAATGATTTAGAAATAAAAAATTTTGAATAATTATATTAAAATACAAATATGATTAAAATTATAAATTTAATTATAATTAAATAATTATATAACATAGCTTTATAAATACTTATAAAAATTTATTTTGGAGAAATAATACAATGCCTATGACAATGTCTGAAAAAATACTAGCAAAAGCTTCGAACAATAAAAAAACAGAAGCTGGAGAAATAGTCATGGCTAACATCGATGTAGCTATGACACATGACCTTACAGGACCATTATCAGTTGAATAATTCAGACACCCTGTTCAAGATTATGTATTTGTTCGCAAAGATTGGTTATTGTAAATTCTTCTTCAAAGGTAAAATTTATATTTAACGGGATTGATATTTCTAACATATGGGTCACATCTCATTATGTTTTCACAACTAAAAGATGTGTTATTCAAACATAAATATAATTTTCTAACCAACCTTGAAACACTACCAAAATTTTGCACCATATATTAATTATTATTATGTTCAAGACAAGAAATATTTTGCAATGTCTTATTTTATAATAAAGTTTTTTAGTAGTATACTACTAATTTTTATAATTTTGGTAGTATGCTACTAATTTTTTTAAAATTAGTATTTTAATACTAATCTTTAAATATTATGAAAAATACAAATTAGATTTAGGGACTTTAAAAATTTTAAAATATTAAATTTAAAAAGAAGATATGAATGTATTTTGCAATAATTGGTGATGTAATTTCCTCACGAAAAATTAATGATAGAAGAGAATTTCAAAAAGATTTATCTGGAATTTTAGATGAAATTAACAACTCATATTCAAAAGACATTGCATCTAAATTCGTGATTACATTAGGGGATGAATTTCAAGGTCTTCTTAAAAGAGCAGATTATTTGCTTGAAATTACTGATAAAATTAAATTTAAATTAGATCCTATTGAAGTTCGTTTTGGAATTGGTATTGGTGGAATGGAAACTGAAATTATTCGAGAAGCAAGTATTGGTGCAGATGGTCCTGCTTATTGGTGTGCTCGAAAAGCAATTGATCTAATTCACAATAAAAATGATTATAACGTCTCTAAAGTAGATATTGAGGTGGATGAGGAAAATAATTTTATAGATATGATTAATGAAAGTTTACACTTCTGTGATTTTATTGAAAAAAAATGGAGACCTAGTCAGAAAAATTTGATAAAGACAAGTGTGCTTCATTTTGGTCATAATACAAAAATTCCTCAAAAAGAATTGGCAAGGCTTTTGGATTTATCTGTTTCAACCATTAATGTCAAAATTCAAAGTACTGGATATTATAACTATTTACATTTAAAAAAATCTATTTGCAAATCGCTTCAAAGAAATTGGGGGAATAGTGAGTGATGAATTTATTCACATTTTATTTCTTTTCATTTTTATTATGCCATTTTATTGGAGATTTTTATCTTCAAAGCGAAAAAATGGTAAGGAAAAAAGAAGGTAGCTTTAAAAAAATAGCTATACATAGTGTACTTTATGTTATACCATTTTTAATTTTATTTTTCCTCAGTTTGTTTTGGGATGCACTTCCTGCTTTTGATTTTTTACAATTTAGTATTTTCATTATTATTCTTATAATTTCTCATTTTGTAATTGACAGTGCCAAAAATCAAAGTCAAATTAGAGCAGTAGTTTTGAAATTATGGATTCTAATTTCTTCGATATTTTTATTTGAAAAAAAAATATCAAAAAAATGGGCATATATTATGGATCAATTGTTACATGTGGGTATTCTTTTTATATTTTCATTTTGGTTGTCCATTAATTCATATTTCTCTGTTAATATTATAACAGACATATTTTTCGGATTAAAAGTTGTTTTATTCATCATCATTATTCATCAACCAGTAAATGTCACATTCAAAAAACTTTTTTCAAAATATCAACCAGAAAAAAAAGATCCAAGAAATGGAAAAGAACCGATTTTGGGAGCAGGTAGTACTATCGGAACTCTTGAACGTTTATTAATGGGGATTTTTGTTAGCATTGGTCAATTTTCTGCTATTGGTTTAATAATGGCTGCAAAATCAATTGCAAGATATGATCAAATTTCGCAAAATCCTCAATTTGCAGAATATTATCTAATTGGAACACTTTACAGTGTGCTTATAACTATTATAATTTATGGCATTCTCTTTATTTTATGAAGAACCAACATTTTTTAGCATGCATAATTTGCTTTAATAAAAAAAGTATATCAAAAATGTTTCTAAAGCTACCTAAAAATAGAATTATGCTAAGTTTAATTATACTTTCTCTATTTTTTAGGAATTATTGATTATTTATATTTACTTAATGTTTATAATATGGCTGTGTCAAAAACTTTTCTGCTAAATTTGAATATCATTGTATTTGCCCCAGAATTTCTATCTGAGATATATCCTTGATAATATACCTTCAAAAGTCTTCATAATTTTTTTAACATGGCTTGGAAAGGTTTTAAGAAAATAATTTTCAATTTTATTATTAGTTTTATCAACTTTATCATCAATTAGATGATAAAAATAGGTTTTAAAATCAGGCATGATAGAATCAATGAAATATACAGAAGAATTCTTTTGTAAAAAATCAAAACAGGAAAGTTTTTGAGTCCCCATTTTATATTTAAAACAAAACTTTAATTAATACAAAAACACATAAGTTATAATAATTATTAATTCTCATGTGTTAGGGATTATTATGAAAAAATTACCTATTGGAATACAAACATTTGAAGATATTATTGAAGATAATTATCTCTATGTAGATAAAACGAAATATATTTATGAACTTTTAAACAGTGGTAAACCTTATTTTTTATCTCGTCCTCGTCGTTTTGGTAAGTCATTGTTCCTAAGTACATTGAAACAATTATTTGAAGGAAATAAAAAGCTATTTGAAGGTTTATATATCTATGATA
>JAISIT010000289.1 GCA_031261915.1 Candidatus Methanoflexus mossambicus | reverse complement strand
TTTTTAACCCAATTATAACCTGTTCGTTCAGGAATATTTAATATTTTACAAGTTTTTTTAACACTATTAGTTTTATACATCTGTTGTATAAATTGCAACCTATTAACATTCTTAGCAATAGTCTTACCCTCACAAATCAATTCATTTAACACTTCTGGAGTAACATGCCTTTTAACTTTATAATTAACATCAGAATCCATGAATAATACTATATAACTCATAGCATATAAATATTGCTAAAAAATATGTGTTAAACTATAATATTTTTTATAAAATAATGCTTTACCTAACTTTTATTCCATTTTTATGAATTCCTTTAAGTCAACGATCATGAAATGTGAAAGTATCTACAAATTCATTGAATATCTAGTATATATTTCTGATTAGTGTTTTTTTGTTCTCTATGAACTTAGATTATAATTCCTTCTTTATTTTTCTCCATACCTCTTCAATATGGTTTAAATTGAAAACACTACAATTTTAAGATTAATTGATTTTCACTATCAAATGCTTTATCAATCGGGAAACTATCTCCATTATAAGCTTTTAATTGAGTCCAATACTCTGATTTATCACTCCAAAATGGATGATCTTCACCTAAACCTAATGGTAAAAATGCAGTAGATGCCAAATAACAACTTCCAGTATTAATATAATATTCTCCAACATCCCTTTGTGATCCACAAAAACCTATTTTTAAGAATCCTTTTTCATTAAAATTATCTTTAGATGAAAAAATTCCATTTATAACTGCAGTCATAGATGAACGAATTTGACCATAAGATAATGATTCGGGCAATAAATTTTTGTAAGATAAATAAGCTAAAGGTTGAAGTATTGCAGTCCTATAAACAATAGATCGGCCAAAAATAGGTAAATGTCCATTTGGAGATATAAAACGCTCGATCAATTCCCCATATCGTTGCATTCGTTTAATAGCTATTTTATAATCCTCATTTAAAGAACAAACATCTAAACACTCCACATACATTGGATGTATAACAAAGATATTGTAATAATCAAAATGGAATTTAGCTCCATCAGAGTATAATCCATCACCAATATACATGTCATTTATTGTTTTTAAATTATCATACAATCGTCCATTATCAGGATCTTCCCCAACTTTCATCAAGAAAGACTCAATAGTCGAAGCAAAAAGCAACCAATTATTTTTGCCAGGTTTTATCTTCCTTAATTCAATGAAATGTTTTATATATTCTTTTTTTGTTTTATCCGGTAATGGTTCCCATAAATAGTCAAAACCACGAAGAAAACTACTAGCAATAAATGCGGCATCAACTAAAATTTGAGATTCACCTTTCCAAAGCAAATAATCAGGATTTAAAGAATCAACAGCATTTTCATATGACTTTAAAGCCATGATAAGTAATTCTTCTCTTTGTATTGATTCCAAACTTCTATCATTAGGAAGAGATAACCAAGGAGCAATACCCATCATCAAACGACCAAAAGCTTCCATATAAGCAACATTAGGATTTTAGAATAACCTGGAGCTAACTCCAAATCCATATTCTTCTTTAATGTTCCCTCACCCATATTACTCAAAATAGGATAAGCGATTTTATATAATAACTCACACCATATTTTCCTATCATTATTCCCATCCAACAATGATTTAAAGGAGTTATTTCCTTTTTTAAGTAAAAGATTTTCTCTTAAAAGCATATTATTTTCTGTCTGTAACTTTTCTATTTTATTAAATAAAAATTTTTCAAGTAAACTATTAATATTTGACATATAAACTCTCCTTTAGAATTTAGACTGTGAGGAATTTTGTTAAAAATTGGAGCAATAAAACTTTTATCAAGATTATTTTTAAGGAAATAGTGTCATTTTCACTGATGCACATTAATACAAAGGATTTTAAGATTTTTTAAAATTTAATTTGATCATATAATTTACTAAATTATTTCAAATATATCTTTTTAATCTCTTTTTATTAACAAGACATAAATTAACTCATTACTTCCCAGATATATTTAAATCTATTTAAATTATTTTTTAATAGCTATAAGATTTAAACTCATTAATTTACCATTATCAAAATCCAAATGAGGTAAATAGCTCCTTGAATAATCATCATAGCCGTCTGGAAGGAAATCTTTCCAATCATACCTTTTAACTGTTGTAAATCCTGCATTTTTAAGTAAATCTTCTAAAAAATCAAAGGTAAAAGTAATTTTATGGAAATTATAATCATAATCTTGACCACCATAAAGAAGACCAATAATATCATTGAAGTAGTCTAAATTTTTTCTACCCCCCCCTTCAATTCCATTTTTAAATGATTTACAATAGAATCAAAATCAGGAACAGCTATTCTTAAAAATCCATCAGTTTTTAAAACACGACTCCACTCTTTTAAGACATTTAAAACTTCATGCCTTCCAAAGTGTTCAAGAACATGACAAGCATATATCTCATCAACACTTTCATCATCAAATGGCAAGTCATCAACAGGAATAACATAATCCACATGATGATATTTCCTAATATCACAATGAGTAAAACCCTCTAAATACTTCTCTCCACAACCTAAATGTAATTTCATGATTTTAACCCTCAAAATTTAAATAAAATTAAATATTATATAACTATCTTATACTTCATTTGTTCAATTTATCATAATGTTCAACATACCCATTATATGTTTCACTTATTCCATCATAAAGGGATATTTTTGCCCTCCAACCTAAATTACTTAATTTACTGACATCCAATAGCTTTCTAAATGTTCCATCAGGTTTTGTTGTATCAAAAATTAAATCTCCTTCATATTCTGTGATTTCTTTAATCATTAAACCTAAATCTTTAATTGAAATATCCTCTCCCACACCAACATTAACAGTTTGATTACCCTCGTAGTTGTTCATTAAGAAAACTACGGCATCTGCTAAATCGTCGACATGTAAAAATTCTCTCATAGGTTTTCCTGTTCCCCAAAGTTCTACATTAGGAGCATTATTGAGTTTAGCTTCATGAAACTTTCGTATTAATGCTGGAAGAACATGGGAATTTTCTAAATCATAAGAATCATTAGGACCATAAAGATTTGTAGGCATCGCAGATATAAAATTAGTTTTAAACTGTTGGTTGTAGTATTGACACATTTTTAAACCAGCTATTTTAGCTATTGCATAAGCTTCATTTGTTACTTCAAGATAACCTGAAAGAAGATACTCCTCTTTTATCGGTTGAACAGATTCTTTAGGATAAATACAACTACTACCTAAAAATAATAATTTTTTAACATTGTTTAAATAGCTATTATGAATAATATTATTTTCAATCATTGAATTTTCATAAAAAAACTGTGCTGGAGATTTTTGATTTGCATTAATTCCACCAACCTTAGCAGCAGCAAGAAAAACATATTCTATTTTTTCTTCTTTGAAAAATTCACTAACATCATTTTGATTTGTTAAATCTAATTCGTTATGAGATTTTCCAATAATATTTGTATATTCTAATTCTTTAAGTCTTCTAACAATAGCTGAACCAACTAATCCTTTATGTCCTGCCACATAAATTAATGCATCATTTTCCATATTATTAATTCCTTTTAATTAATTCTTTTAAATACTTTTGATTAATTTATTTAAATTAGTATAAAAACTATTTTTAGTAAGATTTTATTTTATAAATAATTTTGTTTTGATTTTAGAACTTTTGCATCAAAGCTTTTTTTAAAGTTTTGAATTTTGCTTTTAGTAAAAAATCAAGTTATACATATTAATACTTGGATTTTTGTTCAAACTTTTTTTAAAAGTTTGAAGCTTTGAATTTTACTTTTGAGCAAAATTTAAGTCATTTTCAACCATTTCTTTAATTAAATCTTTAATTGTGATTTTAGGTTT